>JAJDNY010000176.1 GCA_022340425.1 Desulfobacteraceae bacterium
ACCGCCAGGAAAGGAAATGGTCGGCATGAAACCCGAGGAAATCGAAGCCCTGAGCTTTAGCATCATCGGCCGCGAAGCCGGGGCCCATGGCTTTCCCGCCGATCAGTGGCGCATCGTTCAGCGCATGATCCACACCTCGGCCGATTTCGACTACCTGCAGTCGGTTCGCTTTCACCCCCGGGCGATAGAGGCCGGGATTGCCGCCATCCGGTCGGGCTGCACCATCGTCACCGACACTCACATGGCCCGGGCGGGAATCCGCAAAACGGATCTGGAGCGTTTCGGGGCTTCGGCCACCTGCTATATCGGCGATCCCGACGTGCGGCAGCAGGCGGCGCAGAGCGGTTCCACCCGCGCCCAGGCGGCGGTGAACGCCGCCGTGGGCGATATGGCCGGTGGCATTTTCGTGGTCGGCAATGCGCCCACCGCCCTGCTGCGCCTTCTGGAACTGGTTCGGGCCGGCACGGCGCGCCCCGCGCTGGTGATCGGCCTGCCGGTGGGGTTCGTCAACGCCGCCGAGTCCAAGGCCGCCCTGGTGCAGACCGACATCCCCTTCATATCCAATGTCGGCCGCAAAGGCGGGTCCAACGTGGCGGCCAGCGTGGTCAACGCCCTGGCCAAACTGGCGCTGGAGGGGGACGCGGACGCCTGATGGGCCGCAAGCGACGCTTGAAAACCGGATTTACCACCGGAACGGCGGCCACCGCGGCGGCACAGGCAGCCCTGGGCTTTCTTCTGGAGCATAAGGCGCCCGCCAGCGTTTCGGTCTTGCTGCCGACCGGCGACCGCCTGCAGGTTCCCGTCGCCACCTGCCGGCGACTGTCGGCCACTGCCGCTGAAGGGCGGGTGATCAAGGATGCTGGCGACGACCCCGACATCACCCACGGTGCCGAGATCGGCGCCCGGGTGCGGCTGCTCCCGGCAGGCGAAAAAGAGCGGGTGCGCATCAGCGGCGGCGAAGGGGTCGGCACCGTCACCAAGCCGGGGCTGGAAGTTCCCCTGGGAGAGGCGGCCATCAACCCGGTGCCGCGCCGCATGATCACCCGGGCGCTGACCGACCTGCTGGAAACCGCGGGCCAGACGGGCGGGGCTGCGGTGGAAATTTTCGTCCCCCAGGGGGCGGCCCTGGCCCGCAGGACCCTCAACGCACGCCTGGGAATTATCGGCGGCGTTTCGATTCTCGGCACCACCGGGCTGGTCAAACCGCTTTCCCACGACGCCTACACCGCCACCATCGATGCCTGCCTGGCGGTGGCCCGGGCCGCGGGTCTGGAGGAGGCGGTCCTGACCACCGGGCGCCGCTCCGAGCGCTTTGCCCAGGCCCTGCTGCCCGCCTTGCCCGCCGAAGCCTTTGTCCAGATCGGCGATTTTTTTCAAAAATCTTTGGGTATGACTGTTGCCCGCGGTTTCCGGCGGGCGACCCTGGCGGTTTTTTTCGGCAAGGCGCTCAAGATGGCCCAGGGTGCTCCCCACACCCACGCCTCCCGCGCCGATCTGAATCTCCGGGCGCTGGCCGGTTGGACGGCCGAAGCCTGCGGGCGCCTTGATCTGGCTTCCGCGGTGGCCGCCGCCAACACCGCACGGCACGCCCTGGAGATTCTCGGAGATTCCTGCCCGCCGGTGGTGGCGGCAGTGGGGCGCCGGATCATCGCCGCCGCCCACGACTTCGCCTCAGGGGCCGTGGAGATTCGCAGCGTGATCTTCGATTACGACGGGAAGGTGATCTTCGCCGGCCCGCCTGCCCGGGACGAGCGGCCGCAGCCCGCGGAGGGCGAAGGATGATACCCGTGACGATCATCGGGATGGGCATGTCCCCGGAAGATCTCACCGCCCGCCAGCGCGATCTGATCGCCGCGGCGGATGTCCTTGTCGGCGGCCGCCGCCACCTGGCCCACTTTGCGGACCTGGCGGCCGAGAAAATCGAAATCGGAAAGGGGCTCTCAGCCCTGCTGCCCGCCATCCAAAGCGCCGCGCAGGAACGCCGGGTGGTGGTGCTGGCCTCAGGCGACCCTCTGTTTTTCGGCATCGGCGCTTATCTGGTGCGCGCCCTGGGTCCCGAAAACGTCCGGATCTACCCCAACGTCTCATCGGTTGCGGCCGCCTTTGCCCGCCTCCGGCACCCCTGGCAGGAGGTCCGGGTGGTCAGCCTGCACGGCCGCGACGGCGGGGCAGAATTGCTGGCCGCCGCCCAGGCGGCCGACTGGATTGCCGTTTTCACCGACCCCACCCACACCCCGGCCCGGGTGGCGCGCCTGTTGCTGCAACACCAGGTGGCGGGCTTCGAGGTCTGCGTCCTGGAGCAGATGGGATCCGCGGCCGAGCGCATCTCCTGGCTGGCGCCGGAAATTGCGGCCCAAAGTGTTTTCGCCGAACCCAACCTGGTGGTGCTGAAGCGGCGCCCGCAAAGCGCCGCATCCCCGCCACAGGCCCTTTTTCTGGGGATGCCGGACGACCAGTTCGCGCACCAGCAGGGCCTGATCACCAAAGCCGAGGTGCGGGTTCTGGCCCTCGCGCGCCTTCAGCTGCGGCCGGGCGACACCCTCTGGGACCTGGGCGCCGGCAGCGGTTCCCTGGCCGTGGAGGCCGCGGTTTTGATCCGCCGCGGCCTGATATTCGCCGTGGAGCAGGACCCCCAGCGCATTCAGCAGATCCGACGGAATGCCGCACGCTTCGGGGTTTCCAACCTCACCGCGGTCCAGGCCGTGCTGCCCGAAGGGCTGGCGCCCCTGCCCGACCCGGACCGCATCTTTATCGGCGGCGGGGGGCGAAACCTGGCGGCCATCATCGGGCAGGCCGCAAGCCGCCTGAAGCCCGGCGGCCGGATGGTGATCAACGCGGTCCTGCTGGACAATATCCAGACCGCGCTGGATGCCATGCAGCAGCTGGGGTGGGAAGCCGACCTCGTCCAGGTGCAGATCAGCCGGTCCAAAAAAATGCCCTGGAGCCGGCGGATGGCCGCCCATAACCCGGTCTGGATCATCAGCGGCGCCAAACCCTGAGCCCTTCGGAGCCCCGCCATGCAGCCAGCGAAGATTCGGCCGGATTCGGCTCAGCCAGCCAAAGAGGAGCAGAAAACCCCATGAACCACCCTGTGGTCTTTTGCGGCGCCGGCCCCGGCGACCCCGACCTGATCACCGTCAAGGGCCAGCAGGCCCTGGCCCAGGCCGACGTGGTGGTCTATGCCGGCTCGCTGGTGCCCCGGGCGGTCCTCAAATGGGCCCGCCCCGGAGCTGCCCTGCAAAACAGTGCCGCCATGCACCTGCAGGAGATCGTCGGCCAGATGGCGGCGGCCTACCAGGCGCACCAGCGGGTGGTGCGCCTGCACACCGGGGACCCCAGCCTCTACGGGGCCATATTCGAGCAGATGGCCGAGCTCGACCGGCGTGGGATCCCCTATCGCGTGATCCCCGGGGTTACGGCGGCTTTCGCGGCCGCGGCCGCCATGGGGATCGAGTACACCCTGCCGGAAATATCCCAGACCTTGATCCTGACCCGCATGGCCGGCCGCACGCCGGTGCCGCAACAGGAGTCCCTGGAAAGCCTGGCGGCCCATCAGGCCTCCATGGCCATCTATCTGAGCATCAGCCTGATCGCGCAGGTGGCCGAGATACTCTCCAGAACCTACGGGCCGCAAGCCCCCTGTGCGCTGGCCTTCCGGGTCAGCCAGCCCGAGGAAAAAATCCGGTTCACCCGCGTTGAGCGTCTCGTCGAACTGGTCAAACAAGAGGGCATCGACCACCAGGCCCTGATCATCGTGGGCAAAGTCCTGGCCGTGAGTCCGCCTGAGCTGAAACACCGATCCAAGCTCTACGACCCCGATTTCAACCACGCCTTTCGCCGCCCAGCGGGCGCGGATGATCTCGCGGCGGCGGGCAAAAAGCCCGCGACCCGGGCCGGCTGCAAACCCGAAAACCTTTCGGGCGCCGGCGATCCACCTCCCCCAGAGACGCCCGACCCGACGCCATGACCCCATCCGCCCGTCAAAACCGGCTGGCCGTCTGGGCGATCACGCCCCGGGGCGCCGAGATCGCCCTGCGCCTGGCGCGCCATCTGCCGGGCTGCGACCTCCACCTGGCCGCCGGTCTCGCCCACGCCCCGCTGGCCGAGGCCACCTTCCAACGACTGGCCCACGCGCTGCCGCCGCACTTTTACCGCTACGGCGGCCACATCTTTGTGATGGCCACGGGCATTGTGGTACGCCTGATCGCCCCCCTAATCCGTCACAAAACCGTGGACCCCGCCGTGGTGGTGATCGACGAAGGCGCCCGGCACGCCATCAGCCTGGTTTCCGGCCACCTCGGCGGCGCCAATCAGCTGGCCCTGGAAGTCGCCCGGATCACCGCCGCAGACCCGGTGATCACCACGGCCACCGACCTCAGCGGCGTCCCGGCCATCGATCTGCTGGCCCAGGAGAACCATCTTTCTATTGAAAATCCGGCCGCAATCCAATACGTAAGCATGGCGCTGCTGACCGGCCAGCCCGTGCGCCTCCACGACCCCATGGGCTGGGTCGGCCACCGGCTGCCGGCGGGCGCCGTGATCGCGTTTGACACGCCCGAAGCCAAGGGCGCCACGGCCGGGGTCTGGGTGGATGACGTGCTGGCGCCGGTCCCGCCGCGAACCCTGGTCCTGCGCCCCCCAAGCCTGGCTGCGGGCATGGGCTGCAACCGCGGCACCCCGCTGGCGGAGATGCGCGGCCTGCTGCTGGAAACCCTGGCGCGCTTCAGGCGGTCGGCGGCCAGCCTGAAGCGCCTGGCTTCCATCAGCCTCAAGCAGGACGAGCCGGGTCTCCTGGCGCTGGCCCAAACTCTCGGAGTACCGCTGGTTTTTTTCGAAAAAGACGCCCTCGCGCGGGCGGACGGGGTCGTCTCCCCCTCGGCGCGGGTGGCGCGACATGTCGGAGTCGAAAGCGTATGCGAAGCCGCCGCGATCCTGGCGGCCGGAAACGGCCCGCTGATCGTCCCCAAACAGACCAGCCGCAACGCGACCGTGGCCATCGCCCGAATACCCTCTACATCGTCGGCATCGGCCCGGGGGGACTGGAGCACCTCTCGCTGAGGGCCAGCGCGGTGCTCCAGGCGGTGGATACGGTGGTGGGCTACACCACCTACATCGACCTGGTCAAGCCGCTGCTGGCCGGCAAGGAGGTGGTCAGCACCGGCATGCGGCAGGAGGTGGCGCGGGTCGAAGCCGCCATCGACCTGGCGCTGGGGGGTAAATCCTGCGCCATCGTCTCCAGCGGCGACCCCGGCATTTACGCCATGGCCGGGCTGGTCTTCGAAATGTGCCGTCAAAGGGGCATTCCCTTGACCCCTGCGACCGCGGCAGCCGGGGCGGCCGCCGAGGCCCTGCCGGTTGAGGTGGTCCCGGGGATCCCGGCGCTGTGCGCCGGCGCCGCCCTGCTGGGCGCACCCTTGACCCACGACTTTGCGGCCGTCAGCCTGAGCGACCTCTTGACCCCGTGGGAAAAGATCGCGCGGCGCCTGGATGCCGCGGCCGGGGCCGATTTCGTTATCGTGCTCTACAACCCCAAGAGCAAAAAACGGGACTGGCAGCTTGCCCGCGCTCAGGAAATCCTGCTGCGCCACCGGTCCCCGGAAACCCCCGTGGGGATCGTGACCAGCGCCACCCGGGACCGCCAGCACCTGTCGCTGCTGCGCCTCGCGGAACTCAAGGACGCACCGGTGGACATGCAGACGGTGGTCTTCATCGGCAACGCCAGCACCACCCGCAGCGACGGGTTCATGGTGACCCCGCGGGGCTATACCCGCAAGTATGACCTTGGCTGACACCCCGCCGGCGGCGCACCCCGTCACGCGTCGCCCGAGAAAACGATGACCGCTCTCAAACCGACACCAGCAACCGCCTGTATCGCCGTCATGGGCACCGGCTCGGATGTGGGCAAAAGCGTCATCGCCACAGCCCTGTGCCGGGTTTTGGCCGACCGGGGTCTGCGCGTGGCGCCCTTCAAGGCCCAGAACATGTCCAACAATTCGGGGGTCACCCCCGATGGCCTGGAAATGGGCCGCGCCCAGATCGTCCAGGCCGAGGCGGCCCGCATCGCCCCCCACGTCGACATGAACCCGATCCTGCTCAAACCCACCAGCGAGGTCGGCTCCCAGGTGGTGCTGCTGGGCGAGGCCCTCACCAACGCCACGGCCGCGGCCTACCACCAGTTCAAGGCGCGCCTCTTCCAGGAGGCCTGCCGAGCCTACGACCGCCTGGCCGCCGCCCACGACCTGATCGTAATGGAAGGCGCCGGCTCGTGCGCCGAGGTCAACCTGATGGCCTCGGACATCACCAACCTGCGGATGGCCGATTACGCCGGCGCCCGGGTTTTGCTGGTGGCCGACATCCACCGCGGGGGGGTTTTCGCCCAACTGGTGGGCACCCTGGCCTGTCTGGAGCCGGCCCAGCAGGACCAGATCGCCGGCTTCGTGATCAACCGTTTCCGGGGCGACCTGGCCCTCTTCGGCGACGGCACCCGCTGGATCACGGCGCGCACCGCCAAACCGGTCTTCGGGGTCCTGCCCTGGCTTACGGACATCCGCATCGAAGCCGAAGATTCAGTGGTCCTCGAAAACCCGCCGCCGCACTCCGGGGCCTCGCACAACCGGCCGCGGATCGGGGTGATCCGCCTTCCGCACATCTCAAACTTCACCGATTTCGACCCGCTGGCAAACCTGGAGGGCCTCTCGCTCCAGTTTCTCGAAAAAGTTCAGGAACTGACCGCCTTCGGCGCCGTCATCCTGCCCGGGTCCAAGAACACCCGCTCCGACCTCGCCTGGCTGGTGCAAAGCGGCTGGGCCGAGCGGTTGAAGGCCTACGCCGAGGCCGGCGGCCATCTGCTGGGGATCTGCGGGGGCTATCAGATCCTGGGACAGCATGTGGCGGACCCCGACGGGCTGGAGGGCCGCCCCGGCACCACCCCCGGCCTGGGCCTGCTGCCGGTGACGACCCGCCTGGCAGCTCCCAAGACCACCACCCGTTCGCGCTTCCTGTGGGGGCCAGCCGCCGGCAGCGGCTACGAGATCCACATGGGTCAGACCCGGCGCGCCGGCGGCCGTCCACTTTTGGCCGTGACCGAGCGCAACGCCCAGGCCTGCAGCGACGCGGACGGCTGCGTGGCCCCCGGCGGACGCGTCATGGGCACCTACATGCACGGTCTTTTCGACACCCCGGACGTCACCCGCGCCTGGCTGGCCACCATCGGGCTGGAGGCCGTCGCCGTCGGCGAAATCCACGGGCCGGCTGCCCGGGACCGGGCCTACGATCGCCTGGCGGCCCATTTCAGCCGCCATATCGACACCGACGCCCTGCTGGCGGCCTGCCTGGGCGGAAATTTTGCGGGAAATTGAGGCGATGATATCATCACCGTTCCAGCCACCGACGGCGAGCGAATCGATCCTGGTGATCGGCGGCTGCAAAAGCGGCAAGAGCCGCCACGCCCTGGCGCTGGCCGCGGCGGTGACGCCGCCCCGGAGGCTTTTCATCGCCACCTGCGTGCCCCGCGACGAGGAAATGCACCAGCGGGTGGCGCGCCACCAGGCCGAGCGCGGCCCGGAGTGGCGCACCCTGGAGGAGCCGCTGGGTCTGGCCGAGGCGATCCGCAGCCACAGCAGCGCAACCGATTTGATCCTGGTGGACTGCCTGACCCTCTGGCTCAGCAACCTGATGCTGGCCGATGAGTCCCTGGACGGGCTGGACCGCCGGCTGAGCGAGCTGATGGCGGCCCTCGGGAACGCCCGCTGTCCCGTGATCCTGGTGTCCAACGAGGTCGGGGCCGGCATTGTGCCCGAAAACAGCCTGGCCCGTCGTTTCCGGGACGCCGCCGGGATGATGAACCAAACGGTCGCAGCGGGAGTGGACCGCGTGACGTGGATCGTTGCGGGCATCCCGCTGACCGTCAAACCCCAGACCCCCGGTCGGGGCTGAGACCGTGGGGCGCGCCATGATCAGACCTCTTTGGCAGGATTTACGCGCCGCCCTCCAGTTTCTCACGATCCTGCCCGTTGGCGGCGGCGGAGACTTCAACCCCCGGGGGCTGCTGCCCTTTTTTCCGTTGGCGGGTGTTCTCGTGGGGGGTTTGCTGTTCCTGCTGGATTCGGCCGTCCTGCAGCTTTGGCCGCGGCCCGTGGCCGCGCTGCTGGACGTGGCCTTTCTGGCGTTTATCACCGGCGCCCTGCATCTGGACGGTCTGGCCGACGCCGCCGACGGCCTCTACGGCCGGCGCCCGCGGGAAAAGGCGCTGGCCATCATGAAAGACAGCCGGGTGGGAGTCATGGGCCTGGTGGCGGTGGTGGCCGGGCTGGCGCTCAAGTGGGGGGGCATATCGGCCCTGGAGTCCCATCGGGGCCTCCTGCTGGTGGTGATCCCGGCCTTCGCCCGGGGCGGCATGCTGATCGGGATGCGCTTTCTGCCCTATGGCCGGCCCGAGGGCGGCACCGGCCGCGCCTTTTTCGATGCGCCGCTGACGCTGCGGTCCTTTGCCGGGTTCCTGCTGCCGCTGGGGCTGTCGGTTTTCCTGGGGTGGCGCGGCCTTTTTCTGGTAATCGCCTTTGCCACGGTCGTCGCCGCAATCCTGGCCTACTACCACGCCAAGCTGGGCTGCATCACCGGCGACATGCTGGGCGCGATGACCGAGGTGACCGAGGCGGCGTTGTTTTTGCTGCTATCCGCGGGAGGTGCGCTGTGATCGTTGGGCACGGCGGCAACATCGTTGAAGTGGCGCGCCAGGTCGGCTGCCGGCCGTCTGAAATCAGCGACATGAGCAGCAATGTCAACCCCCTGGGGCCGCCGCCGGGCCTGCTGGCGCATCTGGCGCAGCACCTGGAGGCCATCCTGGCCCTGCCCGAGGTGGACTCCATGCAGATGGTGGAAGCCTTTGCCCGGCGCCACGACCTGCCCGCCGATGCCGTCCTGGCCGGCAACGGCACCACCCAGCTGATCTACGCCCTGCCCCGGGCCCTCGACACCCGGCAGGCCCTGATCCTGGGGCCCACCTACGCCGATTATGCCGACGCCTGCCGCATGCAGGGAGTAGCCCCCGCATTCTCAATGGCCCGGGAGACTGACGGTTTCCGGCCGGACTTGGAGCGCCTGGACCAAGCGGCGGCCACCGCGGACACGGTCTTCGTCTGCAACCCCAACAACCCCAGCGGCGCCCTGATCCCGTCGGCGGATCTGGAGCGCTGCTGCCGCCGCCACCCCGGGGTGACCTTCATCATCGACGAGTCCTACCTGCCGTTTGCCTCCCCGCCGGCGGATAGAAGCCTGATGGGCTGCGGCCTGCCGAACGTCGTGGTGCTCAACTCGATGTCCAAGATCTTCCGCATTCCGGGTCTGCGGATCGGTTTCGCCGTCTCGAGCCCCGCCACCATCCAGCGGCTGCGCCAATTCGCCCTGCCCTGGAGCGTCAACAGCCTGGCCCAGGCGGCGGTGGGCTACCTGATGGCGCACCCGGCGGAAACCGAGGCCTTCGTCAACGTTACGCGCCAATTCCTGGATGCCGAGAAGGCGGCCTTCGGCGAAGCCCTGAAGGCCGCGGCGCACCTGGAGCCCTTCCCCAGCGCCACCTCCTTTATCCTGATCCGCCTCGACGGCGGTCTGAAGGCCGCGACGGTCTGGCGCCGCCTGGCCGCCCGGCGGATCCTGATCCGCGACTGCAGCAATTTCGAGGGGCTCTCGGAGCGCTTCATCCGCATCTCCCTCAAGGATCAGGCGACCAACCGGGCCCTTTGCCGCCATCTTCGGGAGCTGGGATGAGTGTTGCGTTCCTCCCCGGCTTCCTCCTGCCGGTGGCCTTCGTCCTGGATCTGCTGCTGGGGGACCCGCGCTGGCTACCCCACCCCATCCGCTGGATGGGGGCCGCGATCACATGGGCCGAGTCGCGCTTTCGCCGCCTGCCCCTATCGCTTGGCGCCGCCGGCGGGCTGTTTGCGGCCAGCCTGATCGCCGGCACGGCGCTGGCGGCCTTTGGGTTGCTGCGGGTGGCGGCAGCCGTCCACCCGCTTGTGGCAGTCGGGCTGGAGGTCCTGCTGGTGTTCTACTGCCTTTCGGCACGCAGCCTGATGGATGCGGCCATGGCCGTCTACCGCCCCCTGCGGGAGGGTGATGCCAGCGCGGCCAAGGGCCAGGTAGCAATGATCATCGGCCGCGATACGGCGCCCCTATCCGAGGCCGGGGTCGCCCGGGCGTGCGTCGAGACGGTGGCCGAAAACCTAGTGGACGGCGTGGTCTCGCCTCTCTTCTACGCCGCCTTGGGGGGCGCGCCGCTGGCGCTGGCTTTCAAGATGGTCAACACCCTGGATTCCATGGTGGGCTACAAAAACGAACGCTACCGGTCCTTCGGCCGGGCCGCCGCGCGGATCGACGATGCGGCCAACTATCTGCCGGCGCGCCTCGCCATGCCGCTGATCGCCCTTGCGGCGGCCCTGCTGGCCGGCAGGGGCCGGCGGACCCTCGGCCGCGCCCTGCGGGAAGGCCGGCGGCACATCAGCCCCAACGCCGGGATTGCCGAAGCCGCCTTTGCCGGTGCGCTGGGGGTCTGTCTGGGCGGACCGAACTACTACGGCGGGGTCTTGGTGGACAAACCCTTCATCGGCAGCGGGCTCGGGCCGGTGGTTCCGGACCATATCCCGCGGGCCTGTGAACTGATGCTGGTGACGGCCCTGATCAGCCTGGGGGCTTTCTGGGTTGCCGCTCTGGGCCTGGGCCTGATCTAGCTTGCAGAGGAGAAGCCGTGACGCAGACCAGCGCACCCGGCCGGCCCTACCCGCCGCTGCCGCAATCCGCCCGGGGGCGCTACCCGTTCCGGCTGGCCTGCCCCTCCTTCATCTACCCGGACCACTACCTGCCCAACGTGCGCATGCTCGCCCCCTTCGTGGATGAAATCGAGCTGCTGGTACTAGACAGCCGGTACCCGGGAAGCCTTCCCGGGAAGGCCGAAATCGCCGAACTGGCCCAGGTGGGCGGAGACCTCGGCATCGGCTACAACGTCCACCTGCCCACCGACATCACCCCGGGGCACCCCGACCCGACCATCGACCGCCAGGCCGTTGACACCCTGCGGCGGGTCCTGGAGCGGGTGGCGCCCCTCGCCCCCACCACCTGCACCCTGCACCTGCCCCGGCCGGCAGAGGTTCGCGACGCGGCGAGCGCCGGGCCCTGGCGCGCGCGGCTGGCGTCGAGTCTGCGGGCCATCCTGTCCGGCGGTCCTCCCGCCCACCGCATCAGCGTCGAAACGCTCGCCTACCCCCTCCAGTGGCTGACCCCGCTGATCCTCGAACTCGATCTGGCGGTCTGTTTGGATCTTGGCCACCTCCTGCTCTATGACCTCGATCTGGAAGACAACTGGCGGGCATTTGCCG
>JAJDNY010000177.1 GCA_022340425.1 Desulfobacteraceae bacterium
CTCCTCTCGGCTGTATATGACGCAGGATTGCGCAGATGCAACGAGCCTGCCCGAATCAGGGTTGCAGCTCGATTTCGCCGGGACGCCAGGTCTGGTTGAACCAGGGTTCCAGCGGGCCGTAGAGGCGCAGGATCATGAACCAGCCCTTGCCGGGAATCGTCTGCACCCAATTGTTTTCCTTGCCTTCCGGAGCTCGCGGGCCAAAAAAGACGTCCACCGAACCGTCCTGGTTGACGAGGAGATCCTTGTTTTGGCTGCTGACACTGGGGAATCGTTGGTCGGTTTGCAGCATCGAGCGGGTCTGTGTATCGTAGACGATGACCGACCAGAAATCCTTGGCCGGGACGTTCGGCGGCAGGCGCAGCTTGTAGGTCTTGCCCCCATCGAACGGATTGCCGTCCGCATCCAAGGCGCACCAGGGGTACTGGGACCCTTTGCCGACCATTTCTTCCGCCATGGCCGGTGTCACGCCGGTGGCAAGGTAATAGAAGAACGCCGCGCCGTCGAGATTGGAAACTCCGGGCGCTATCTCAAACTTGTAGCCGCCGAAAAACGGCAGGCGCCACGGGCTGTCCGGATAGAAGTAGGCCTGCGGGTCGCGAATCTTGTAAGCGATCGCCCGTGCGGTCACGCTGCCGATCTTGGCGGCATCCGTGAGGATTTTCTTCATCCGTTCGTCGGGATTGAAGGGCTTGCCCTTCTCGATGCCGATGGCGGCGAAGAGACCCAGGGTGGTGGGATTGCTGCCCGCGCTGGGTTCCTCCTGGATAGCTTCGTTCAGCATACTCCAGAAGGTGTAGTCGCTGGGCGGGACGAAGTTCGAGTAAATGCCGGACGCATTGACGAACTTCATCTCGGGAGGATTGGCGGCATCGGCAAGCTGGTAGATCTTGAGATATTTCTTGACCGCCTCGACACCCGGTTTGGTCGCGCCGTCCACGAGAAAGGAGCGGAAGGGCATCCAATTGCCGTAGGTGCTGGGACGGACGACGAAATAGCCCTCCGGCACTTCTCCCTTGTAGCCCGGGGGCAGGATCAGATACTTGCCGCCCTTGCCCTGGTCGGCGCCGGTGATACCGACGTCGGCCACCCAGTTGTACCAGAAGTCGTCGATGAGCCCCAGAACCATGGGCGGGATTTCCACAACCAACGGCCCTTGCTTGGTATCGAGCCAGATGAAGCTGTAAATGGTATTGTCGTTGGCCGTCAGTTCCACGGTCTTCGAATCGACCAGATCCTCCCAGATCACATCCGTCTGGTTGACCGGTCCGAATTCCTCCAGGGTCGCTCGCATGCCTACCTGGTTGACGATCGGGATGGCCAGCAGATAGGCCTGCAAGGCCCGGGAGGCATCCAGGTTGTCATAGATTTTCTGCGTGGTCGCCCCATCGGGGAGGCCGTCGTTCAGGTTCAGGGTGCCGATGGAGGTCTCGACCTTGTCCGGCACAGCCACGCCCGGCGCGATGGGCGTGGTCATTTTGTAGTCCTTGGCAGCCGCGGTCGTCACCATCAAAGCAGCCATCAGCGTATACAGCATGACGCGCTTCATTTTCTTTCCCTCTTAATTGCCAATCGTCTTACGACGCTGAACCGGC
The DNA here is from genome assembly GCA_022340425.1 of Desulfobacteraceae bacterium. NCBI lineage: Bacteria > Pseudomonadati > Thermodesulfobacteriota > Desulfobacteria > Desulfobacterales > Desulfobacteraceae > Desulfobacteraceae bacterium. The sequence continues at coordinate 1,596 of JAJDNY010000177.1, forward strand.
GGACCGCTCATCGATAAGAACGGTCCGCGCGATTCACGATCGAAACCATTAGGCTTCAGGTTCGCTGCGCCGCTTCTAGTGCGGTCCGCCCTGCATGTGATGGATCGGCTGGCCGTCCACCGCCAAGGCCGTCGTATTCTCGAGTTTCTTGATGTCCTCGGGTGACAGCTCCGGCCGGTCCACCTTGATGGTCAGCTTGTTGAGCTTGGCGGTCAGGGGGAAGGGCGGCGTGTAGTCCGCGTCGTTCACCCCGGTCAGGGTGTCGGAGCCGATATCGAAGCTTTCGTCCCACTGCAGAATCATGGGCAGGGTGCGCTTCATGGTGATGGTCTGGACGGTCTTGCCGTCCACCTTGAGGGCGCCGGTACCGGAGCGCCCGACACCGCTCATGTTGTTGAAGGCCAGGGTGCCGACCCCGAGCCCGTCGTATTTGAAGTCGAATTCGATGATATGCCGGCCCGGGGAGAGGGCCTCGGGCCCTTCCCAGCGAATGCGCTTGAGGTCGACGAGATTCCACAGGAACACGGGCTTGCTCTTGAGCAGATAAAAGCCGTAGCCGGCAAAGCGCCCGCCCGAGGTCAGGATCACGCCGTCGGCCCCGCTCTGGGGCACGTCGATGTCCGCCGTGATGGTGTAGGAGGTGTTGAGCAGAGCCGGCGAATCACCCTGGGGCAGGCCCACCATGGGGCGGGTGTAGACGAACTCGGTGCGGCCGGCGGTGATGTTGGGTCGCGGGGCCGCGATGCGGGCCGCCACCGAGGCGTCCATGGGGAAGATCTGGTATTGCTCGGCTTGGGCCACGAACTTCTTGCGCATCTCGGCCACCTTGTCCGGGTGCTGGGACGCGATGTCGTTGACCTGGCTGAAGTCCTTGGTCAGGTCGTAGAGCTGAAACACCTGGTTGTTCAGCGGATCGGGATTGGCCGCCCCGAAGGCCTGCCAGGGCGCGCGGTTGACCTTGGTGCTCAGAAGCCAGCCGTCGTCGTAGAGCGCCCACTGGCCCATCATCTCGAAGTACTGGATCTTGTGGCGCGAGGGCGCCTTGGCGTTCGCCGAATCGAAGGTGTAGAGGAAGCTCGTGCCCTCCATGGGCGCCTGCTTGATCCCGTCCACGTATTCGGGGGCGGGGATGCCGGCGGCTTCCAGGATGGTGGGCACCACATCGATCACGTGGATGAACTGCTCGCGCAGCCCCCCCTTGTCCTTGATGCGCGCGGGCCAGGACACCACCATGTTCTGGTTGATCCCGCCGAGTCTCGAGGCATTTTGTTTGAACCAGTCGAAGGGCGTGTCGAAGGCCCAGGACCAGCCGGCCGACATGTGGTTGTAGGTCTGCTCGGTGCCCCAGACGTCGTACCACTTCATCTGCACGTCCGCTGGCATTTCGTTGATGCCGTTGAAGAAGGCCACCTCGTTGGGGGTGCCCAGCGGTCCGCCCTCGGCGCTGGTGCCGTTGTCGCCGTTGATGTAGATGACCAGCGTGTTGTCGAGCCGGCCCGCGTCCTCGAAGGCCTGGACGACGCGGCCGATCTCGTGGTCGTTGTAAGCCGCGTAGGCGGCGAAGGTCTCGACCTGGCGGATGAAGAGCTTTTTCTCCACGGGCGTCAATTCATCCCAGGGTTTGAGCAAATCCTTCGGCCAGGGCGCCAGTTGGGTGTCGGCCGGGATTACGCCGAGCTTTTTCTGGTTCTCCAGAATCCGTTCGCGCAGCTTTTCGTAGCCGTCGTCGAAAAGGTGCATGGCGCGGACTTTGTCCACCCACTCCTTGGTGGGGTGATGGGGGGCGTGGGTGGCGCCGGGGGCGTACTTGATGAAGATGGGCTTGGAGGGGTCCGTCTGGTGCATGCGGGCAATGTAGTCGATGGCGTCGTCGGCCATGCCGGTGATCAGGTTCCAGTCCGGCTTGCCCCTGAAGGGGTAGATCTGGGTGGTGTTGCGAAAGAGGTTGGGCTGCCACTGGTTGGCATCACCGCCGACGAAGCCGTAGAAGTACTCGAAGCCCATGCCGGTGGGCCACTTGTCGAAGGGCCCCACCTGACTGGCCGCGAAGGCCGGCGTGTTGTGGTTCTTGCCGAACCAGGCCGTGCAGTAGCCGTTGCCCCGAAGGATGCGGCCGATGGTGGCCTTGTCTTCGGAGATGATGCTGTTGTAGCCGGGGAAACCGGTGGACTGCTCCGAGATGACGCCGAAGCCGGCCGAGTGGTGGTTGCGCCCCGTTATCAGCGCCGCCCGCGTGGGTGAGCAGAGCGCCGTGGAGAAGATCCGGTTGTAGCGCAGCCCCTCATTTGCGAGACGGTCCATGGTGGGCGTGGGAATCACCCCGCCGAAGGTGCTCGGCACACCGAAGCCGGCATCGTCGGTGATGACCAGCAGGACATTGGGGGCCTTTTCGGGCGGCATCACCCGCGGCGGCCACCAGGGCTTGGAACTCAGGGCGTCTTGCTTGATCACGCCGCCGAACTCCGGGGGTGGCGGCGGGAGTTGTTGGCCGCTTAAGGTAACGGAGGCGCTGGGCGCACCCGCTTCTCCGTGGGTCGTCCCGGTACGGGCCGGCATGGACGTGCATGCCGCCACCATGAGGATGACCATGACGGCAATGATTATAGATCGGTGCTTGGGGGTCATGACATGCTCCTTTCCTTGAAGTGGCTGTTTTCGTTCAAGGGTGTTCTTATTTCAATTGGTCGACCCACGTCGGCTCGGCGAACCATTTTTCCCCCAAGGCCTTCATGAGGTTGGACTTGCGCAGGCCGTCCAGCACGTTTTCCAGCCAGTTGACCAGTTGCGGGTCGCCCTTGGGGACGGCGATGCCGATGGGCTCGTAGGTGATGGGCGCGTTCGCTGCCACCAGACCGGCATCCCGGTGGCGGTAGGCGGATACGATACATATGGGAAAGTCCGCGATCATGGCGTCTGCCTCCCCATTGACCACCATTTGCACACCCTGGTCCTGGCTGGCAGCGGTTAGATGCTTCGCCCGGGGGGCGCCCTTGCGGACCACCAGTTCACTGGTCGACCCCCGCAGGGCCACAAACGTGAAGTCGGGACGGTTCAGTTCTTCTATCCGTTCAACCGTGACAAGCGTGCTGCGTTTGGTGAGCAGGCCCTTGCCGGAGACGAAATAGGGGCCTACGAAAGCGGCTTTCAGATTGCGCTCCGGGGTAATAGTCATGTTGGCGATGATCATGTCGATGCGCCCGGCTTCGAGGGCGGGCAGGAGTTCGGCAAACGGGATCGGCTGCAGGCTCAATTTCACGTTCATGGCATCGGCGATTATGCCGGCCAGGTCGGCATCCAGCCCGATGAGCTTCTCTTCCTTGGTGGTCATGTTCATCGGCGGCATGTCGCCGGACATCCCCACCCGCAGTTCCCCTCGGGAGAGAATTCGGTCCAGGATCGGCGATGCGTCGGCAGATTCGGCGGGCGTGGGCTGCATGTTGGCGCACCCAAGCATTACCGAAATCATCATGGTCATCGTTAAAATCATGGGGTGTTTTTTCATGTCGGTTCTCCGAAACATTTTGTCTGCCCGCGTTTTCTACGAATGCGGCTCATCCTCATAGGCATAGGCGCCGACGGATGTTCCTTGGTGACGAATCAAAATCCGGCGCTATCCTGTGGGATTATTTTTTACCGCGACCCTTGCACAGACGGTCCATTAGGTCCGGCCACGGCATTTGTTCGCCCCCCATCTTTTGGATGGTGCCGATGCCCGTTGAATGGTCAATCCAGTCGAAATGGATTTCAGGGGGTTCGCTCGCCATTTCCACCACCAGGAGCACGTTGCGGAATTCATCGGAGCGTAAATGCTTTTGAAAATGGTTCTCATCCGCCCATATTTCCTCGAACAGAAGCGTCTTTCCGCCCATGGCATTCTGGTAGAGGCAGCTGCTGAGGCAGCCCTCTTTGAGTCTGATGCGCATGATCATGGCGTAAAGGATACTGCGCGCCTCCTTGCGCTTGCCGGCCGGGATCAGCATGCGAATGGCCACGCGTACCCGGCCGGCACGGTCGGGAGGTCCTTTTCCGGCGTGATGCATCTCGCTGGTTTCAGTCATGAGGTGGTCATGTTTGATGTCAGGAGCATGAAATGCCGCGGAAGGATGGGATAGAACAGTGCGAAAGCCATGCCCAATCCGGCGGGGCTTCGGAAAAAGCGCTGTCCGATCTAATTCATTGAAAAAAACCGGCGGGAAATGGCTTCGGGGGAAAGAGAAATGGCAGTGGGTGTGCCCGTAAATGGGCATTTTGACGATATTTAAGCATCATTCGGTAGGCCGTTTGATACCCAGTTTCTTCATTTTGGCTTGCAGGGTGGTGCGCTTCAGGCCCAGAATTTCGGCTGCCCCGTTTTTACCGTCGACACGCCAGCCGGTTCTCTCGAGCACGCTCAGGATGTGGCGGCGCTCCACCTCCTTGAGCTTGTCTCCGGTCGGGGAAGCGCAAGGTGCAGGGGTGGGCGGTTGCAGGTGAAGCGTCCCGCCGCTGCCGGTGATCATGGCATGCTCCACAATGTTGCGGAGTTCCCGGGCGTTGCCCGGCCAGGCGTAATGCTGGAGGGCTTCCATGCTCCGGTGGGGGATGCGGTCGACGCGCTTGCCCAGCTTTTTCTCATTCTGCCTCACAAACGCCCACACCAAAGGGGGAATGTCTTGGATGCGTTTCCGAAGGGGCGGGATCATGATGGGAAAGACGTTCAACCGGTAAAAAAGATCGGCGCGAAACCTGTCTTCGGCCACGGCCCGCGCAAGGTCCCGGTTGGTGGCCGCGATGATGCGCACATCTACCTTGAGTGCGCGGGTAGACCCCAGCCGCTCGAACCGACCTTCCTCTAAAACCCGAAGAAGCTTGGCCTGAAGGTCTATGGAGAGCTCGCCGATTTCGTCCAGAAACAGCGTGGACCGGTTTGCCACCTCGAAACGGCCGGCCATCCGGGTCAAGGCGCCGGTGTAGGCGCCTTTTTCCCGGCCGAAGAGCTCGCTCTCGATCAGGGTGGGCGGCAGCACCGCGCAGTTGAGGGTGACGAGCTGCCGGTCCTTGCGCCGGCTCAGGCGGTGGATGTTGCGGGCCAGAAGCTCCTTGCCGGTGCCGGTTTCCCCCTGTAGAAGAACGACCGCGTCCGTCGGTGCCACCTGTTCCACCTGGCCGAGAACACGTTTCATGGCTTGGCTGACGCTGACCATCTCCCCGTGCTCCTGGTGGAGCTGGATCTCCTGACGGAGATAGACGTTCTCTTGCTCCAATTCGAGTTTCAGACGGTCGATCTCCTCCAGTTGGTCCCGGAGCCTCTCCTCCATTTCCTTGCGCTGGGTGACATCGATGGCAACGCCCATTACGCGTTCCGGCTGTAACGACGTGGCCGGGTAGGACCGCCCGCGGGAGACGATCCAGCGCACGCCGCCATCGGGGAGCACGATGCGGTACTCGAGCCGGGTCAGATCTCGCGTCCGGAGACAGCGGGCAAGGGTTTCTTTGGCGCTTTGACGATCGTCCGGGTGCACGCTTTCCAGAAACCGATCGAAGCCCAAATCCTCCTCAGGGGCGAAATGAAAAATGTCCCGCAGCTTGTCGGTGGCCCAAAGCCGCCCGGTGTCGACATCCATGACCCAGATTCCCGCCTCTGCCGAGGACGCCGCCAGACTCACCCGTTCTTCGCTGTCCCGAAGGGCCTGCTCGATGTTGCGGCGCTCCAGGGCGTTGATGAGGATCTCGCCCAGAAGCTGCAGCCGGGGGATGTAGGCCTCCGGCCAGGCGCGTTCCTTCTGCACGGAATTGATGGAGATTATGTGGACGAGGGATGCTTTGGTGAGAATCGGTATGGTGAGATTGGAGCGGATTCCCCAGTCGATCCAGGTCTGCTTGTCCACGTGGGCTTCATCCGGCATGTTCTCCACCCGCTCATAGGCCACCACTTCACCTTGCATCGTCAGTCGGTCATAGGCCCAGGGGTGGATTGAGCGGGGAAGCGCGGTGCCGATGGGAACCGGTGCGGCATTTTCCGAATAGGCGACATGCGTGATTTTCCATGAGTCCCTGCCGGGCAGGGCATGGAGCAGAGCGCAGCGGTCGACCTCGAAAAACTCCAGCACCTTTTTCAGGGCGTTCTCGATTTCGCCGTCGAGCCGTTCTGCGGGCACGTTGATGAAGCGCGCCGACAGATCCGAAATCATCTGCTCGAACCGCAGGCGCTCGCTGGTGACCGCATCATTTTCCCGCAGTGTATCCCCACTCCCTTCACAGGATGCCGGATCGGCGTCCGCGAGGCGGCGTGGCCCGTTATCGTTATTCGAGAGCCGTCGCTTCATCGGCGCTCTCCCTTCGCCCAAGGTTCCAAGAATTCTTTACCATAGGGCAACTATAGTGGCTGTCCAACCTTCAGGTCGCGAGTGGTTATCTATTCCACCGAAAGAGAAAATTCCACAAGACCCCCATCACCTTCGGGTGCAGGGTTGATCTTGAACGGTTTCATTTGAATCCGTTTGGCCTCGATATGGGCTTTCTCGATCAGGTAAGCGCTCACCGCTTCGGCACGCCTTTGGGCAAGCCGCTCCAATCGTTGGTCGTCGATAAATCTATCGGCGGAAGGCTCCCCCTGGGGTTCCTTCCCAACAGCATGATTCCCGTCTGGCGGGCGTTCATCCGGCAACTCTTCCAACAAAGCGTCACCATCCATCTGTCGGTCGGCCGTTCCCACGATTCCTAATAACATGGCCTTCCTCTCCTTTAAAAATTTTGCCAGCGCATTCAATTTCAGGATTTCGCTTTCCGGCAATACGGAAGTGCCGAAGTCGAATACAACCGTCCGCAGTTCTTCACCCTTGATCCCATCGATTTCTGCTATGGCGGCAAACGGGGCGTTGCCCGCATCTTCGATTGTACCCGTGAGGGCAGTTTTAATGGCCTTTCCGAAATCAAACTGAGGATCTTTAACATTCCCTTTCACCGGCAGCTGCAGGGTGATGCGATCATTTTCGTCTTTTAACATCGCCACACCGAGCTTGATGGGGAGGGCGGGTGCATCGGGGCTGTCGACTTTTTCACCCAGCTCCAACTTGTCGATATAGATGATATTGTTGCCATCCACGGTATCCTGGTTGACTTGGTACTTCAGCTCCGTGCGTAACGTTCCGCGGTCGATCTTGAATCCCACGAACTTGCCCGAGTAGGGTGAGACGGGTTTTAAAGCGAAATCCTTCAACGAAAAGTCCACCTTGCTGTAGGTGAGCGCATTCATCGGGTTCATCTGGCCGCTGCCTTCGATGGCGGCCGTTTGGTCGATGCTGCCGGTGAACTTGAAATCAGCCATGGCGGAAGGGTCCGAGGACAATCCTTTGACTATCCCTTCAGTGATCTGAACTTGCGTGCTGTAGGTGGGTGAAATCGACGCATCCACGAAATCCCCCTTGAAATCCGCCAGCTGAACCCTTTCAATATCCATCGGCATGGGGCCTTTGAATTGCAGAATCAGAAAATTGACCAACCGTTTCAGCAGATTATCCTTTCGATCGGCTTCTTTTGGCTGGACGGGCGTAAAGGTATTGACCAAATTGACCATGCCGTTCTGATCGATGGTAACCCTGGCGGCGGCACGCTCGATAAGGACGCGTGAGGTGTGCAGCTTATTGGGGATCAGCGCCAACGCGATCCCGCCGGCCTTGAAGTGTGCCAGGGTGAAAAAGTTTTCCTTTTGGACCCGGTCCTGGAGCTCCAGTGCATCGGCACTGAAATCGCCTTCGTAATGGATCTGCGGCTGGGCGTCCCGGCCCCGGTATCGGATACGGCCTGTGGAACTGATGGTACCGGCTGCGATTTGGGCGTTGACCGCCTCGTCGGCGTAGGGTTGAAAAGAACTCAAGGCGATTTTTTCGGAAACCAGCTTCAAATCTGCCTGCAAGGGATCGATGCTCGCAGTCCCATTTGCCCTGACATTGCCCGCCCGGTTGATTTGCATGGCAACATCGACAGTGGCCCGGGCACCTTTTTGGTTGGAGAGATTTCCCACGACGACATCGATGTCATCGATCAAAATTTCAGCAGGGTGGGTCAAGGTCCGATCCTCGAAAACAAGGCTCCAGTCCCTCAACGCCATTTTCTTGAGCGATAGGTGCCAAGGTTGCACGGGAAGTGTTTGGTTATCGGGTTTTTCGGCGGCTTTTTTCTCCATCAACTTCTCAATGTCCGCCAGAAAGAGGTTCTGGATGGCAAAGGACCCATCCGCCGCCAGCCACGATCTGATTCGCGCATTCGCCGTTTGAATAGATTCGACGTTGATCTCACGAGCCTGCAAATCAGCCCCGATTCCCTCCATGGCAAATGCGGGCAAGGCAATCAGGACCTCTTTCTTGCCCTTTTCCACCAGCCTGAAATCCTCGAGTTCAAAGGTTCCGTTTTCCAGCCTGGCATTGAGCCGGCCATCGACAATCTCCACCGCGTAGTCACCGGCTACATCCATGACTCCGCTGATAATCTGGAACGAGACGAGGTCTTTGATATGCTCCCAGTAGTGGCTGATTCGGGTGCCGGCAATGTCGTAGCTTCCCTGAACCCTGACCGGGTTGACCGTGATTTGGCCGTTGACCTCAAATTGCCCGCCCATGGGGCCCACGCCTGCAAAACGGTATTCCCCCTGACGTCCCGGCAGCGTGCTGAGGTTCTCCAAGGTGAACGAAATAGGGGTGAATTCCTCACGGATCGGCTCTTTTTCCGTCAGATTCTCAACGGCTGCTTTGCCGTCAACCACCTGGAACTTTTCGATGATGACCCGCGGCAATCCGGTTTCTTCCGTCGGTTCCGGTTTGGGCGCGCCCAGTTTGGTCAGGATGTCATCGATATTTAGCTTGTTTCCCGGCAACAGCTTCAGCACACCGAAAGGGCCCTGAACGCGAATCTCTCCGATGGTAAAGGCCCAATTGATTATGGATGAAAGCTGGACGTTGGCGTATAGCTCTTCGAAACCGGCGAAGGCTTGCCCATCGACCTCACGAACCGTCAGGTCGGATATCGTCGCGGCGGGGAACAGAGGATTGAGCTTGATTGCGCCGATGGTGACCTCACGGCCCAACAGAGCAGACAACTGCTCTTCCAATTTGGGCTTGAGCAGCGGGGGAACGACCCAAAAAACGATAATCGTGTAGAGTAAGAAAACTCCCACGACAATTATGCCGATTTTACCGAGCCGTTTAATGCGTTTGTTTTTCCTTTCACGAGCATCAATCATGATGATCATCCTCTCGATTTGCAGCACGTCCTCCTGTTGAGCGTCCCACTAGGGCCTCCGTCATATCCCGAACCACGGCCGGACCGCCACCCCGCCGCGGGTGCAGCTATCTGCACCGCCGTGGACCAGGGTGGCGGCCTCAAGCGGCCGGCCGCTGAGGGCGCACCACCAGCGCAGGCCGGCCAGCATGTCGCCGGCCACCGTCTGACCGGACTTGATCTCCACCGGAAAAAGCTCGCCGGCTTCCTCGATGATCAGATCCACCTCGTGCCCGCTGCGGTCGCGCCAGAAATAGAGCGGCGGGATCCGGCGGTGGTGCAGGTAGGCCTTGGCCGTCTCAGCCACCACGTGGTTTTCGAAAAGTGCGCCGCGCAGGGGATGGGCCGGAATCTGGGCGGCTTGCCGGATGCCCAGCAGGTGGCACAGCAGACCGGTGTCGTAGAAGTATAGCTTGGGGGTTTTGATGAGCCGCTTGTTGAAATTGCGGTGGTGCGGTGGCAGCAGAAAAATGATGAAGCTGGTGTTTAGCACCGAGATCCAGCGCCGGGCGGTGTCCACCGCGATGCCGGCGTCGGCGGCGAGGCTGGAGTAGTTGAGCAGCTGGGCCGCCCGGCCGGCGCATAGCGCCAGAAATCGGCTGAAGAGGGCGAGGTCGCCGATGTTGGAAAGGCTGCGCACGTCGCGCTCGATGTAGGTCTGCACGTAGTCGGAAAGCCACACCGCAGGCGGGATGCCCTGGTCGTGGATGCGGGGGTAAAAACCGCTGTGCAGGATGGCCCACAAGTCCAGGCCGGTCCGCAGATTGTCGAATAGTTCAGGCGGTGCGCCGGGTTCGGCTTGGGGCTGGTCTTCGAGTTCAGCCCGTGAAAAGGGCAGAAGGCTGAGAATGGCGCAGCGCCCGGCCAGCGTTTGGCCGACCTTGGCCATGAGCAGAAAGTTCTGGGAGCCGGTCAACACGAAGCGGCCCGGGGTGGGATCCTCGTCCACCACGGCCTGGATGTAGGACAGCAGGTCGGGTACGTGCTGGATTTCATCGAGAACAACCGGCCCGTCCAACTGGGTCAGAAACCCCCGCGGGTCCTCCCGGGCGAAGTCCCGTTGATCGAGGGCCTCCAGCGAGAGGTAGCGGTGCGAGGGAAAGGCGGCCCGCACCAGGGTGGTCTTGCCGGACTGCCGCGGGCCGGTGAGGGTGACCACCGGGTAGTAGCCGGTATCGCGGAGCAGGTAGTCTGTGAGGAGCCTGTGTTTCAGGAGGGACGTCATGTTGCTAATCTACGATCATATCGGCGATCAGTCAATATTGCGTGTGCGCCATGCAGCGCAACCCCCACGAGGCTCCAGTAAGGATGCGAATGCCGCAGCTTACGCCCAACCAACGTCGATGCCGCGTCCAAAACCCGAAACGGGCGGCAGCAGGCGGCTTCAGGAAAGCGCGGCGATCAGTTCCGGGGAATCGTTGCGGACCGCGTTGACCGCCGTCGACACCGGCCAGAACCGGAAGTCCCGGTGGGTGCGGTGGGCCAGGATATGCGCGAGATCAGGGTCCGGTAACTGGGGGTCGAGCCAGGCGCGATAGGCGGCGGGCTTCAGTATAAGCGGCATCCGGTCGTGGATCTCCCGCAGGGCGGGGCTCGCCGTGGTGGTTAAAATCGTGCAGGTCTTCAAGGGGGCCGCGGCCCGGCCCCGGTCCTCCCAGACCTCCCACAGGCCGGCGAAAGCCATCGGGGCCTCTTCCGGCAGGGTGATGTAGACCGGCTGTTTGCGCCCGCGGGCGCCCCGCCACTCGTAAAACCCGTCGGCCGCCACCAGGCAGCGCCGCTTTCTGAAGGCCGCGCGGAAAGAGGGCTTGTCGGCCGCTGTTTCCGCCCTGGCGTTGATCAAGCGGTTGGCGATGGCGGCGTCCTTGGCCCAGAAGGGCACCAGGCCCCAGCGGAGGTGTACGAGCAGGTTCTGATCCCCCCGTCGGACCACCGCCGCCACCGGCTGGCTGGGGGCCACGTTGTAGCTGGCCGCCACCGGCGCCTCCACGCGGTCGATGGCAAAGTGTACCACCAGCCTCTCGAGATTGCTGAAGACCACGAATCTGCCGCACACGGCGCCACCTCTCTGGAGCCCTGAATTTGCGGGGTTGGCACTGCGGAAAAACCCCGGCAGTCCCTCCCGCGCGGTTTTATCCGAGCTTTCCGCCGCTCCCACCTGCCGGCCGCCTCGTCACCCGGTCCCTGTCTCAGCCGTCCACCATTCTGGGAACAAAAAGAACGATCTCCGGCAGGTAGGTCATCAGCACCAGCAGAGCGATCATGATGGTCAGAAACGGTGCGATGTGCCGGATGATTTCGGGCAGCTCGATGCGGGCGATGTTGCAGGCGATAAACAGGCAGATGCCCAGCGGCGGCGTCAGCATGCCGATGGCCAGTGCGGTCACCATGATCACGCCGAAGTGCACCGGGTCGATGCCGAACTGCTGCACCACCGGCAGAAAGACCGGCGTGAGGATGATCAGCGCGGCCGATGTTTCCATGAAGGTGCCCACCACCAGCAGGCACCCCAGGATCAGCGCGTAGAGCACGGCCGGGGAGGCGCTCATGGTAACCAGGTGGGCGGCGACACTCTGGGGCACCCGCTCGGCGGCCAGAATCCAGCCGAAAATGTTGGCCGTGGCGATCAGCAGCATCACCGTGGAAGTCGAGACGGCGGCTTTGGCCAGGATCCGCGGCAGATCCCGGAGCTTCAGCTCGCGGTAGACCAGGAAGCCGACCGCGGCCCCGTAGAGCACGGCCACCACGGCGGCTTCGGTGGGGGTAAAGATGCCGCCCAGGATGCCGCCTAAAATGATGATCGGCATCAGCAGGGCCCAGACGGCGCCGCCGAAGGTGCGCACGATTTCCCGCCCGCCACGGAAGCGGTCGCGGCCGTAGCCGGCACGCCTGGCGAGAAAATAGCTGGCGGCCATCAGGCCGAACCCGATCAGGGCCCCCGGGACGAGGCCGCCCATGAAGAGTTTGCCGATGGAGACCCCTCCCACCACCCCGAAGATGATCATCGGAATCGACGGTGGGATGATCACGCCGATGGCGCCGCCGGCGGCCTGCACCGCCGCGGCGAAGCCCCTGGGGTAGCCTTTGCGGATCATGGCCGGGATCGATACTGCGCCGACGGCGGCGGTGTCTGCGGCCGCCGCCCCGGAGATCCCGGCGAAAAACATGGCGGCCACCACCGCCACCATCGCCAGCCCCCCGAAGACGAAGCCCACCAGGGCATGGGCGAAATCGAAGAGGCGCCGCGAGATGCCGCCGCACTCCATCAGCTCCCCGGCCAGCATGAAAAACGGGACGGCCATCAGCGGAAAGGAATCGGTGCCGGTGAAGAGGCGCTGGGCCGCCAGGGCCAGGGGCAGGTCGGCGCCGAACTGCAGAGCGGCCACCGAGGCCACGCCCAGAGAGAAGGCGATCGGCATCCCCAGACCGAAGCAAACCAGCAGCGTAACCAGAAGGATGGCCGTCATACCCGCAACTCGCGGTCCAGCGGCCGGTTGCGGATGGTGCCGACCGACACCCGCAGCGAGTTGATCAGCATCAAGACGGCGCCCACCGGCACCGCCAGGTAGGGGTAGCGCATGGAGATGTGCATCGAGGCGGATTCCTGGAACTGGACGATTCCCAGGATTTTAAAGCCCCCCCAAACGATCACCACGAGAAAGATCTGAACCATCAGGTTGACCAGCACCACCGCCAGGCGGTAGGGCCGGGTAGGCAGGATTTGCTGCATTAGGTCGATGCCCAGGTGGACCTGGTAGCGGACCCCGGCTGCGGCGCCCATGAAGGAAATCCAGACGAACAGATAGCGGCCGGCCTCCTCCGACCAGGCCAGGGGGTCGTTGAGCACAAAGCGGCACCAGACCTGGGCGCTGACTACCGCCACCATAGCCGCCATCAGCAGGGCCAGGCACCAGTTGACGGCGCGGTCCATGAGGTTGAAAACGGTTTTGAAAAACACCCTGCCCCCTTCAGTACAGGGCCGGCGGGGTGTGCCGCCGGCCGGAGACCTGCAGCCTGCCCCGCGCGGATGGCCCGGCCGGTTTGGGCGACTGGGCCTTTTCCACGGCGTGTGTTCGGCGGCCCCCTATTTCACCTCGGCGCGCACCGCTTCGATCAGCTTCCAGCCCTTCTCGGGATTGCCGCCGCCGATGGCCTGGATCACCGACGGGGTGCGGTAGACCCCGGCGACCGCTTCCACAAACGGCGCTTTGTCCGGATGGGTGACCGCCATGCCCGCTTGGGCCAGGGCGGCCTCCAGCTCCCGGTCGGCCTCCCGGGAGAGGTTGCGCTCGTAGTCGCGGGCCTCGGTGGCCGCTTCGGCCAGGATTCGTTGATGCTCCGGGTTCAAGGTCTGCCAGCTGATCTCGCTGACCAGCAGCACCGCCGGCGAGTAGAAGTGCCCGGTCATGGCCAGGTGCTGCTGGACCTCGAACAAGCGCGAGGAGTAGATGACCGCCAGCGGGTTTTCCTGGGCGTCGACGACCTTTTGCTCCAGCGCTGTAAAGAGCTCGCCGAAGGCCATCGGCAGTGGGCTGGCCCCCAGGGCCTTCATGGTCAGAATAAAGACCTCGTCCTCCATGACCCGGATTTTGAGGCCCTGCATGTCTTCGGGGCTGGTGATGGCGCGTTTGGAATTGGTGATGTTGCGAAAGCCGTTTTCGTACCACCCCAGGGAGCGGATGCCCACCCTGGTAAAGAGCGCCGCGATCCGGGTGCCGATCTCACCGTCCAGGACGCGGTAGCAGGCCTCGCGGTCCCTGAAGAGAAACGGCAGGTTGAAGAGCTTGACCTGGGGAACGAAATTGCCCAGCGGGCCGGTTGAGGTCAGCGTCATCTCGAGGGAGCCGAGCTGCAGGCCTTCGATCATGTCGCGCTCGGAGCCGAGCTGGGACGCCGGAAAGACCTGGATTTCGATCGCCCCGTCGGTGCGTTCGGCGACGATTTTGGCAAGATATTCCGCCGCTTGGTTGTAGATGTGGCTGGGTTGGGTCGCCGTGCCGCACTTGAGGATGATTTTGGCGTCGCTCGCCGGACAGCCGGGCGCCAGGGTTGCAAACAGGGCAAAAACGACTACCGTCACCAGTACTCTGCACATAATTCCCTCCGCGCTGTGGGCAAAAAGGGTTGGTTTCAGCCGCAGCCACCTGAACGGCGCGGGCAGGTGGCTGCAAACGAAACGCTTCCCCGTTTTTGGATTTGACAAGATTGTCCGGTGCGAATATACGGTTTGGATGCCGCCGCTATCGGATAACGCCTCAAATTTGACCTACTGCCGCCGACTTTTGGGGGCCCTCCAGGCCCTCGGCCTCGTTGCACTCCTGCTTTCCGGTTGTGCCAGCTACAACAGCCATCTCCAGGCGCAGAGTTTCGCCGAGTCGGCCCGTGCATACGGGCTCGCCATCCAGTGGTCCGATTACGATGCGGCCGTCAATTTCCTCGAGCACCCCCCTTCGCCCGAAGACCTGGCGCATATCCAGGCCTTCAAGGTCACGGCCTATGAGATCCGCAAGGTCAAGTTCCTAAATGACATGTCCCGGGCCGATCAGACCGTCGCCATCCGCTACTACAAAATCGACGAACTGATCGAACGCTCGGTTGTCGACCAGCAGACGTGGGTGTACCACCCCGAGGCGAAAAACTGGTATCTGCAAAGCGGGCTGCCCGATCTGGGGTGAGCGCCGCGCGGGGCTTCTCCCGGTTTGTTTGGGAATTGCCGGCGGCCATCAGCTTGGGCGCAGGCGCGCCGCGATGGCGTCGCCCATGGCGGCAGTGCCCACGGCGGCCGCGCCCGGGGGGGCGATGTCGGCCGTCAGGATTCCGGCCTCGAGGGTCTCCACCACCGCTTTTTCGACGGCATCGGCCGCGGCCGCGTGGTCGAAGCTGTGGCGCAGCATCATGGCCGCCGAGAGAATCTGGGCCACCGGGTTGGCCACCCCCTTGCCGGCAATGTCCGGGGCCGAGCCCCCGGCGGGTTCGTAAAGTCCGAAGTGCGTGCCGTTGAGGCTCGCCGAGGGCAGCAGCCCCATGGAGCCGGTGAGCATCGCGGTCTCGTCGGAGATGATGTCGCCGAACATGTTGCCGCACAGCAGCACGTCGAACTGTTGCGGGTTGCGGATCAACTGCATGGTGGCGTTGTCGATGTAGATGTGGCTGAGGCTCACGTCGGGGTATTCGGCCCCCAGAGCGGTGACGATTTCACGCCAAAAGACCATATTGGTCAGCACGTTGGCCTTGTCCACGGAGGTCACCCGGCGGCGCCGCAGGCGCGCGATCTCGAAGGCCGCACGGGCGATGCGCTCGATTTCGCGGCGCGTGTAGACCATGGTGTCGAAGGCCTTTTCATCCGGTCCGCTGCCCTCCCGGCCTTTGGGGGCGCCAAAATAGATCCCGCCGGTCAGCTCCCGCACGCACATGATGTCGAAGCCGTCTTTCACGATTTCGGGTTTCAGCGGGCTGGCGGCGGCCAGGGATTTGAAAACCCGGGCAGGCCGCAAGTTGCAGAACAGTTCGAAATGTTTCCGCAAAGGGAGCAGGGCGGCTCTTTCGGGCTGTTCGGCCGGCGGAAGCGCCTCCCACTTGGGGCCGCCCACCGAGCCGAAGAGAATGGCATCCGACGCCTGGCAGACCGCCAGGGTGTCGGAGGGCAGGGCCGTGCCGTGGCGGTCGATGGCGGCCCCGCCCACGTCGGCAAATTCATAGCTCAACCGGAGCGCGAACTTTTCCTGTACGACGTCCAACACCCTGAGGGCCTCGCGCATCACTTCAGGCCCGATGCCGTCTCCGGCCAGTACCGCGATCTTTTTTTCCATGAGGCGTTGCCTGCTCCATTGATGGGTGAGGGGCCGGGCCGGGGTGTTTCTCGGCCCGATGCATTCCCTGAACGCGTGCCCACTATACCGTCAAGATCGGGAGCCTGTCCACCCCATTTGCGGTGGCCTGGCCGGGGACGGTTGAAAAATCAGTTCAAGTCGCCCGGGCAGACCGCCGATACCTTTAGCAAACAGGGCGCAGACAGATTTCACCGGCCCAGCTGCGCTTTGCACCGTTTGCAGGGCGGCTCTTCCAAGGGCCGCCCTTTCTTTATGAGTCGCTGCGTTCGTTCCTGCCGGGCCTTTTGTTTTGACACTTGCAGCGTTATGGCGTATGGTTTCCGGCGTTGGTTGAAAGTCCGAACGGCCTATCCCCTAGCCCGTGCGCTTTTCCTGAACCCGACCGCAGCGCGCCGCTTCGCCTGCCACACGGTGCTCGCCCGGGGTAAGGCCTCCCCTCAGATGCCCTCAGGCAGCGCGGTCAGGAGGCTTAGATGCTGGCGGGGTTCGAAAAAATCGTCGAGGAACGGATCCGGATCGCCCAGAAAAAGGGGGCCTTCGACAACCTCGAAGGCCGCGGCAAGCCTTTGGTGTTCGAGGATGACCGCCACGTGCCCGAAGAACTCCGCCTGGCCTACAAAATTCTCAAGAACGCCGACTGCCTTCCGCCGGAACTCGAATTGAAAAAGGAAATCCGGCGAACCGAGGACCTTTTGGCCGGCATGAGTGACACCGCCCTGCGCTACCGGACCCTGAAGAAACTCAATTTCCTTATCCTCAAACTCAATTCCCTGCGCAACACCGCCATTGCGTTCCAAGAGCCCCAGCATTATTTTGACAAATTGGCGTCCCGAATCGAAAACGGCCCATCCGCCAAGGGTGGCGGCCATACATCTTCAAAACCATGATTGAGAAAAAAGAAAACCTTGGTTTGTTCAAAAGCGTGATGGTGGCCTATTCCATTTTACTCCTGCACGTCTCCGTGATTGCGGTGCTGGGAATTCTGGTGCTTTTTTTCCGCGGCATCGTAAACTACATGCTGTGGATTTTCTTGTTCGGATCGACGGCCATCGCGGTTTTCGCGTACCTCTTTTTCCGCCGCATGAAGCGCGAGGGCAAATCCCTGCGCGAGATGCTCAACACCCCGGTATTCAACGGTCGGCCGGTGGAGGTCAGCTTGCTGGGGGGGCTTGCCTCCTTCCGGTTGGGGGGCCGGCCGGGTTTCCCGGCGCTGGAGGGCGATTATCTGGGCGCCAGCCATCAGCTGGAAGACCCGGATACCGTTCGCCTGCGCGAACTCGTGGAACTGGGCCGGATGTTCGAGAACAACCTGATCACCTTCGAAGAATTCAATCAGGCCAAAAAGAAGCTCCTCGAGGCATAAGGCGATGAAAAAAACGCGCGTCGCCCTGCTTTCTGGCGGGGTATCCTCCGAGCGGGCGGTCTCCCTGGAAAGCGGCAACCAGGTTTTCGCAGCCCTGGACAAGCAAAAATACGATGTCCGCCGCTATGACCCCCAAAGCGACCTGCCCCGGCTGGTGGCCGAGGCCGACCAGATCGATATCGCGCTGGTGATTCTGCATGGCCCTTTCGGGGAGGACGGCACGGTCCAGGGGATGCTGGATCTTCTGAGCATTCCCTACCAGGGCTCGGGCGTGCTGGGCAGCGCGATCGCCATGAACAAGCTGGTCTCCAAGCAGCTTTACGAAAAATTCGGCATCCCGGTGCCGCCCTATCTCGCCCTTACCCGGCATGACCACCTGGATCCCGAGGCGATTTCCCAGCGGCTTGGCTTCCCCCTGGTGATCAAGCCGGTGGCGGGCGGCTCCAGCATCGGTATGTCGATAGTCAAATCGCCCGAGGCGCTGGCCGCCGGGGTCGCTCAGGCGCTGCAGTACGATACGGGGGTCCTGCTGGAAGCCTATCTCGCAGGAGTCGAGCTGACCTGTGGCGTGATCGGGAACGAGCACCTGGAAGCCCTGCCC
Organism: Desulfobacteraceae bacterium; assembly: GCA_022340425.1. NCBI lineage: Bacteria > Pseudomonadati > Thermodesulfobacteriota > Desulfobacteria > Desulfobacterales > Desulfobacteraceae > Desulfobacteraceae bacterium. The sequence continues at coordinate 19,645 of JAJDNY010000177.1, forward strand.
CTGATCGAGATCGTCCCCGACAAAGCCCACCCTTTTTTCGATTACACCGCCAAGTACACCGCCGGCGCTACCCAGGAGATCTGCCCGGCGCGGATCGATCCGGCCCTCGCCGAAAAGGCCCAGTCATACGGCCTGATGGCCCACCGCGCGCTCAATTGCCGCGGCTACAGCCGAACCGACATGATTCTCAAGGACGGCGAGATTTTCGTTCTGGAAACCAACACGATCCCGGGCATGACCCCCACCAGCCTGCTGCCGCAGGCGGCCCGCGCGGCCGGGATGAGCTTCAGCCAACTGCTGGATCGACTCATCGCCCTCGCCCTGGAGGACCGCCCGCCGCGGGCAGACGGGCCGGTTTGAAGCCAAGCGCCCTGATCGCGATCTGATCCGGGTCCTTCCGGGTTTCATACCCGCCCACCGTTTTCGGTCGGCTGCCGCATTTGGCCCCCCATGGCTGCCGAAACCTCACGGTTGGGGACTTGCCGCTTCCACGACGATCCAACCGCCCGTCATCGGGTCGGGCGCAACCCATAACCCGCAGCGTTGTCGAGAGGGAGGCGTTGTATGAAAGTGCTGGTAGTGGGCGGCGGCGGCCGCGAGCATGCCCTGGTCTGGAAGATCAAGCAGAGCCCCCGGGTGAACAAAATTTTCTGCGCGCCCGGCAATGCCGGCATCGCCGAGCTGGCCAGCTGCGTACCGATCGCGGCCGAGGATATCCAGGGGCTGGCGGCCTTTGCCAAGAGCGAGCAGGTCGATCTGACCGTGGTCGGGCCGGAGGGCCCGCTTTCCATGGGGATCGTGGATCTTTTTGAAAATGAAGGCCTGCGGATCTTCGGGGCCTCCCGCGACGCCGCGCGCCTGGAGGCGAGCAAATCCTTTGCCAAGAACCTGATGAACCGTCAAGGGATCCCCACCGCCGTCGGTCAGAGCTTTACCAGCCGCAGCAAGGCCCAGAGCTACATCCGTAAGATCGGGGCGCCGCTGGTGGTCAAGGCGGACGGGCTGGCGGCCGGCAAGGGGGTCATCGTCTGCCGCACGGTCCCGGAGGCCCTCAAGGCGCTGGACACCATCATGGTGGAGAAGGCCTTCGGCGATGCCGGGCGTACCGTGGTGGTGGAAGAGTGCCTAGTGGGCGAGGAGGCCTCCTTTCTGGCCTTCACCGACGGTAAGACCGTGCTGCCGCTGCCCTCCTCCCAGGACCACAAACCGGTTTTCGACAACGACCAGGGGCCCAACACCGGCGGCATGGGGGCCTACTCGCCGGCCCCGATCGTGGACCGCTTCATCCACCAGCGGATCATGGATGAGGTGATGCTGCCCACGGTGCGCGCCATGGCCGAGGCGGGCTGTCCCTACAAAGGGGTCCTCTACGCGGGGCTGATGATCGATCGGGACCGGATCAAGGTGCTGGAGTTCAACGGCCGCTTTGGCGACCCGGAAGCTCAGCCGCTGCTGATCCGGATGAAAAACGACATCATTCCGGTGATGGAGGCGGTCATCGACGGGCGGCTGGCCGAGTGCCGGCTGGAGATCGACCCGCGGGCCTCGGTCTGCGTGGTGATGGCGGCGGGGGGCTACCCGGGAAGCTATTCCAAGGGATTACCGATCGCCGGTTTGGAAGCCGTCAAGCGCATGCGCGATGTGGTGGTGTTCCACGCCGGCACCGTCCAGGGCGAAAAAGGGGCGGCAACCGCCGGCGGTCGCGTCCTGGGTGTCACGGCGCTGGGCGAAAGCATCGAAAAGGCCATCAAACGCGCCTACCAGGCGGTGGTCAAGATCTCCTGGGACAAGGTCCACTTCCGCACCGATATCGGCCAGAAGGCCCTTGCGCGCCTCAGCACCCCGCCCCTGGTGGGGATCGTGATGGGCAGCGATTCGGATCTCCCGGTGGTCGAGGGGGCCGTCATGGTCTTCAAAAAATTCGGCGTCCCCTTTGAGATCACCGTCGCCTCCGCCCACCGCAGCCCCCAGCGGGCGGTGGAATTCGCCGCCGGCGCCCGGCAGCGGGGGGTCAAGGTCCTGATTGCAGCCGCCGGTCATGCCGCCCATTTGGCCGGGGTGATGGCGGCGCACACCAGCTTGCCGGTGATCGGGGTGCCGATCGCCTCCTCGGACCTTTCGGGCTTCGATTCCCTGCTCTCCACGGTGCAGATGCCGCCGGGGGTGCCGGTCGCCACGGTGGCCATCGGCAAGCCGGGGGCCCACAACGCCGCCATTCTGGCGGTGCAGATCCTGGCCCTGGCTGACCCGGAGCTGACCGCCCGGCTGGAGGCCTTCAAAGCCGAAATGGCCCATCAGGTTGAAGTCAAAGCGGCCCGACTCGCAGATTATCTCTAACCGCTTCGCGGTCGACCCCCACCGACCGGACCCGGCGGTCATCGAAAGCGCTGCGGGAATTTTGCGCCGCGGCGGGGTGGTGGTCTTTCCCACCCGCTGTCTCTACGGCCTGGCCGCCGATGCGCTGAACGCCGCCGCGGTGGCGCGGGTCTTTGCCCTCAAGCGCCGGCCGGTCGACAACCCGCTCCTGGTGCTGGTGCAGGACCGGTCCGGGGTGGTGCCTCTGGTGCGGCGGGTGACATCCGCAGCCGATCTGTTGATGCGCCATTTCTGGCCGGGGCTGGTGACGGTGGTGTTTGCGGCGCGGGAGGGCCTGCCGCCAAATCTCACTGCCGGGACCGGCAAGATCGGCATCCGCGTGCCGTCCCACCCGGTGGCGGCCGCCCTTGTCCAGGCGTTTGGGGGGCCCCTCACCGGCACCAGCGCCAACATTTCCGGACAGCCCGGTTGCGCCCGGGTGGCGCAGCTGGAACTGGAGCTGGCCGCCGGGGTGGATGCACTCCTGGATGCCGGGCCGCTATCCGGTGGCCCGGGCTCCACCGTGGTGGACACCACCGGGGAGGCGCCGCGGGTGCTGCGCGCGGGCAGCGTTTCAGCCCGCGCCGTATTGCGCCTGCTGGTAAACCCTCAGCGGCAATTGGATTGACAAATCGGCCCGATTTGCATATAAGCCGACCCACGCCGGAGTGGTGAAACTGGTAGACGCAGAGGACTCAAAATCCTCCGACCGCAAGGTCGTGTCGGTTCGATTCCGACCTCCGGCACTCAAAAAAACAAGGGGTCGCGATGCTTTTCGCGGCCCTTGTGGTTTTCTGGGGCCGGCTTGGTTTTCCGCCCCGATCCGCGTCCTAAAACCCACCCGCGGTCCGGTTGCCGGGCCTTTCCAAACGCAGGGGAGCGGGTGCTGCGACCACCCGACCAAAACCCGCACCTGTGAACCGGATTCCCCCCCTTTTCCTCTACCCCGAGGCCTTTTCTGCCCGGGCGCATGCGGCCGAAAATCGCGTTAGAATCGAAACCGCTGTTTCTGCATCTTCCGACCGGATCAGGAGGTGGTCCATCCGAAAAGCGCACTGCGGAACGATGGCGATTCCGGCTTGGGCCAGGCGCTCGGCCGCCGGCAAAAGGTAACCGCTAATGTTCAGGTCGATCTCGAGGTCGAGCGTCACCACCCGGTAGGGGCCGGCGAGCGCCAGTGGGTGGACCTTTGGGAAGAGCGACGACCACGCCTCGTGCCGCAGGGTCAGGGAGACCGCGTCTTTTTCGACCATCAGCGCCGCGAATTGATCTCCCCCGGCGGTCGCCAGCAGGGTGGCCGTCTTGAGTGCGTCATGCGGCAGGCTGACCAGCAGATAGTCCCCCGGCCAGGTCGTGATGCGTGTTTTGGCCCATAGGGCGCGGACGGTTTCGTTCATAGCGCGTTGTTTCCAATCAGAGCGCCCCCGGGACGAAGGTCCTCGGCCGGCATTCTTTTTTTCCGGTTCACTCGGCCGGTGCCAGTTTGAAGGACTTTTCAAAATCCTGGTCCAGCCGCTGCCGATTCAACCGGTCGGAAAGCGGGGCGTAGTAATAGGCCAGCTTGGTGCGGCCCTCTTTTTCATAGTGTTTCAGCTTGATGGTGACCTTACCTGCCTGCCAGATCAGAATCGTGCTGCCCAACCGCAGCTGGGCCCGCGCCTCCCCGTATTGGCCGGTGAGGGATCGGCGAGCCTGCTCGAAGGCTTCCCGGCCGTCCAGGTTGAGGTAGGCGGCAAAGAAACGCTCCTCGAAGAACCCATAGCGCACCGGCCCGGAATAGACGTTGGGGAGGTGGTAGACTTCCCGGGGGCGGTGGTGGTAGCTGAGATCGCCGTCGCGGGCGAGCTGTTCGAGTCCTTCAACCGCCGAAAGGGGTGTGCCCCAGGCAATGCCGCCAAAACCTTCCCGCACGTCGGCTGCGCTTGCCAGGCTCGCCGCCGGAAATATCAACAGGCCGAGCGTCCAATAGACTATCTGTCGCATAGGTTCAGTCCTCCGATTTTGAAGGCGGCATGCAAAACGGTTACCTGCCATAGATTTGCAGACCGTTGGGTTCAGAATGCCCTGCACGCGTTGGAGTAGATCACCCTAAGGGCTGCCGCTAGGGTTGTCAACGGCTGCCTGCGCGGGCCTTTCAGGCCTCCCTCGGGTCCGGCACGAGGCTCATGGCCGCGGGGTTCAGCCGCAAGTGCACCTGTTGGCCGGGTCCCGGCGGCGGCGGGTTGTTGGGCAGGGTGAAGATCAGCGTGATGCCGTTTTCGGCTGTTGTCCGCAGGAGGTAGTGCTGCCCCTGGAAGAGGCGGGCCGTGACCCGGACCGCGATAACCGGTCCGCCAGGGTCGGCGAAACCGACGGGGGCTATGGAGGCGGCTTCAGGCCGAATGAGTACGGTAACCGGCGCGCCCCGGGCGGCCTTGGCGTCGGTGATCGGAAAGCGACCCAGGGGGGTCGCCACCGCACCGTCTGCAACCACCCGACCCGCCACCAGGTTGTGCAACCCGATAAATCGCGCCACCAGCGGGCTGGCCGGCCGACGGTAGAGGGTTTCCGGGGGGGCGATCTGGGCAATCTGCCCGTCGTGGATGACGGCGACCGTATCGGCCACGGCAAAGGCCTCGGCCTGGTCGTGGGTCACCATGATGCTGGTGACCCCCACCTGTTTCAGAATCAGCTGCAGGTCGGCCATCAGGCGCTCGCGCAACGCGCGGTCCAGGGCCCCCATGGGCTCGTCCAGCAGCAGCAGCCGCGGTTGGGGGGCCAGGCTGCGGGCCAGCGCCACCCGTTGGCGTTCGCCGCCGGAAAGCTCCGCGATGCGCCGAGCGGCAAACCCCGCGAGGCCAACCCGCGCCAGGGTCGCGGCAACCCGGCGTTTCAGCTCCGGTTGCGGCAGCCGCTGCAGCTCCAGTCCGAAGGCCACATTCTCGAAAACGTTTTTGTGGGGAAAAAGGGCGTACTCCTGGAACATCATGCCGAACTGGCGGCGGTGGGGCGGCAGCGGCGCCAGGTCCCGGCCGTCGAAGGTGATGCTGCCGCTGTCGGGGCGCTCCAGTCCGGCGATCAGCCGCAGCAGGGTGGTTTTGCCGCATCCCGAGGGGCCCAGCAGGCAGAGGATATCGCCCTCGGCCAGGCTCAGGCTCACCTCCCGGATGAAGGGCTGGTGGTTGAAGGTTTTCGAGACCCGCTCGAGGCTCAGGAGCACCATCTCAGAACCCTCCGGATGTTTCCGGGCGGAGCTTTTCGAGCAAAACGAAGCCGGCCGCGGTCACTATCATCAGCAGGCTGCTCATGGCCATGGCCTGGCCGTAGTTGAGGGCTCCCGGCTGGCCCAGGAACCGGAAAATGGCCAGCGGCATGGTGGGGGTCTGGGGGCGGGCGACCAGGGCCGTGGCACCGAATTCGCCCATGCTGACCGTAAAGGCGAAGACCATGCCCACCAAAAGCGCCCGGCCGATGATGGGCAAATCCACCGAGCGCCAAACCTGGCGGGGCGAGGCGCCCAAAAGGCTTGCCGCCTCCCGCAGACTTTCGGGGATGCTCCGCAGGGCCGGCAGCAGGCTGCGCAGGACAAACGGAAAGGCCACCAGGCAGTGGGCCACCGGGACCAGCCACGGGGAATTGCGCAAGTTGAGCGGGGGGCGGTCCAGGGCGATGATAAAGCCAAAGCCCAGGGTGACGGCGGAGGTGGACAGCGGCAGCATGAAGAGCGGGTCCAGCAGGGCGCTTAGGCGGGACGGCGGGCCGGCCAGAAAAAGGGCCGCCGGCAGGCCCACGGCCAACGCCAGCAGCAGGGCGGTCAGCGCAAAGCCCACGGAGTAGCCCATGGCATGGAACGGCGGAACGAAAAAAAGGGACTGCGAGGGGTTTTCGACAAGGGCGCGGTAAAAGGCCAGCCCGAGCCCATTCTCCGTGGTGAAGGACTGCAGCAGCAGGGCGGCCAGGGGGGCGCTCAGGAAGATCGCCGCAGGCAGCAGGCCGAGGCCCAAAAAAAGGCGCTCGCCCGCGGTTTGCACCGCCCGTCGGCCGAATGCGGGGGCCGCCGGCATCAGCGCCAGCGCGCTGCGGCGCTGGAGTGCGGTGTAGGCCCACATCAGCCCGAAGGTAAACAGGATCTGAATCAGGGAAAGCGCCCCGGCCAGGGGAAGATTGAACAGATGGACCGCCTGGCGGTAGATTTCGACCTCGATCGTGGCCAGCCGCGGGCCGCCCAGAATCAGGACGACGCCGAAGCTTGAGAAGCAGAACATGAACACCAGCAGGGCCGCCGCCAGGATGGCCGGCTGCAGCTGGGGCAGGGTGACCCGGCGAAAGGCCTGCCAGCCCGAAGCCCCCAGCATACGTGCGGCTTCGTTGATCTCCGGCGCCAACTGGGCCCAGAACCCGCCCACGATGCGCAGCACCACGGCATAGTTGTAGAACACATGGGCGGCCAGGATCAGGCCCACCGACTGGTGCACCCGGATCGGCGGCGCGGGGAGTTCCCAGATCGCCATCAGCCCCGTGTTCACCAGTCCGTGGGGGCCCAGCAGGGCCTGAAAAGCGCTGGCGACCACCACCGTCGGCAGGACGAAGGGGATTGTGGCGAGGGTTTGCAGCGTTGCCCGGCCCCGGAAATCGTAGCGCGCCAAGAGACCGGCGCCCGGCAGGGCCAAGGCCAGGGTGAGCAGCGTGGAAACCGCCGCCTGCCAGAAGGTAAACCACAGCCGGCTGAGGTAGTAGCCCGATGTGAACAGTTTTTTCGGCTCAAGCGGCGACCACAGATCGCCCGGAAAAAAGCTGACGGCGAAGATCCGCGCCAGGGGATAAAAATAGAAGAGACCGAGGAAGAGCAGCGGCGGCAGAAGAAACAGCAGTCGACCTCTGGGCGGTGATGGTGCCATGCGGGTCACGTTTTGGGGCTGTAGCGGGCGGGGATGCCGGCGCCTTCAGAAGGCGTCCGCAGCTCCGGGTCAGCGCAGCACGGTTTCGGTCCAGGCCTGGATCCAGCGCTCGCGGTGGGCGGCGATCTCCTCCGGGGGCAGCGCCACCGGCTGTTCGGCCAGGCGGGTGTGGCGGCGGAAGACCTCGGGCAGGGCCGCCTGCCGGTTGGCGGGAAAAACGAACATCTGCAGCGGGATGTCTTCCTGGAAGCCCCGGTCCAGCATGAAATCCACCAGTTGGCGGGCCAGCGCCAGCCGGGGGGTGCCCTTCAGAATGCCCACGAATTCGATCTGGCGGAAACAGGACCCGGGGGCGGTGACCGCTGCGGTGGGGGCCTCGTCCAGGGGGCTTTCGGCAAAATGGACCTCGGCCGGCGGGCTGCTGGCGTAGCTGACCACGATCGGCCGGCTGCCCCTGGAGGCGCCGCTGAACTGCCCCCAGTAGGCCTCCTTCCAACCGTCCACCACCAGCACGTCGTTGTCCCGCAGCTTTTGCCAGAAATCGAGATAGCCGTTCTCGCCGAAGCGGCCCACCGTGGCCAGCAAAAAGGCCAGTCCGGGGGAGGAGGTGGCCGGGTTCTGCACCACGGTAAGCCCCCTGAAAGCCGGCTGGGCCAGGTCTTCCAGGGATGCGGGCGGTCTCAGCTGCCGGGTTTGAAACCATTTTTTGTCGTAGTTCAGGCAGACATCGCCGAAGTCCACGGGCAGCAGGCGGTTTTGCGGGTCAAGTTTGAGACGGTCCGGGATGGCGGCCAGCAGCGGCGAGTCGTGGGCCTGGAAGATGTCCGCCTTGAGGGCCCGGCTGAGATAGGTGTTGTCCACGCCGAAGAACACGTCCGCCATGGGGTTGGCCTTGGACAGGATCGCCTGGTTGAGGGCCGCGCCGGCATCCCCCGCCTTGAGAAACCGGAGCGTGGCCCCATGGGCCTGCTCGAAGGCGGCGACAGTTTGCCGGCTGATGCTGAAACTGTCGTGGGTCATGACGGTGAGCTGCGCAGTCTGGGCCGCCGCCTGGGAGAAAGCGGCGGTCAGCAGCAGGGCGGCGCCCCACAGCAGGGTCGAGACACGCGGTTTCATGGCACCCTCCTCCATCCAGTGGAATGAAAACAAACGAGCCGTTCTGCCAGGGCAGGAACGGCTCGAATCCCGCATCGGGTTTCCTACACCGGCATTACCCGGCTCAGGTTCAACGGTCGGACCCTCTTACGCCCTCAAAGGGTCCCTCTCAGCCCGGTTTCACCGGGCTCCCGGCAGACGCTATGTCAAATGATGGTCTTTTTTCCCAGGATTTCCAACGTATGATCTTTGGATCGCGGACGGACACCCCCTATATCACGGTCACATTGACGGCCGCTGGACCTTTCTGTCCCTCGGTAATTTCGAATGTGACCCGATCGCCCTCTTTGAGAGACTTGAAACCGGTGGCGTTGATGCCGGTGTGATGGACGAACACGTCAGGTCCGTTTTCCTGCTCGATAAACCCGTAGCCCTTGCTGTCATTAAACCATTTTACCACGCCCTCTGCCATTCTAACTCCTCCTTTCAACAAAAATTTTCAAGGTCCCGGGCCCTAGGCCGCAGAATCGGAGCGCGGTTGAGGCGCAGGACTCCGCCCGCATCCGATGCGGGCGTTTAAACACCCTGAATATAGCGTAAAAAGATAAAAATGCAATAAAATTGATGGACCGATAAAAATTCGAATTTTAAGATGGTGGTGAAAAAAGCCCAAGTTACGGCGCGCAAATCTCAGCGGCGTGAGGCGTACGACTAAACGCCGCAGCGACTTCGAGATGCCGCGCAACGCAGAAAATGGACTTTTTACGCCGCCATCAAAATTTCTGGCGCTGCGGCATCCCCGGGTTCATCGCCCGGAGGCAAAACCGCCAAGCCCGCAGGACCACGCTGAAAACCCGATCACAGCAGCGGCCACCGCGAGCGCCCAGAACTGGCAGCGTCTGCCCGGGGGGGCTTGCGCCAGTAGGGCAAATCCGCCCCCAAGCGTTGCGCCGGCGGCGAAACCGAAGAGGTGGGCGAGAAGATCGGAGTTTTGGGCCGTTCCCAGCAAGGCGAGCAGGGCCAGGCCCCCGCCCAGGGGCAGCAGCGCCCGGAAGCGCTCACCGGCAACGCGGATGCGGCGGGTGAACTGGATGGCGCTTAAAATTCCCAGCGCGCCGAAAATGGCCGTTGAACTCCCCACCGATAGGTGCCCCGAGCGGAAGAAGACGGCATTCAGGGCGTTGCCGAGGCCGCCGCTGACCAGCACCATCAGCCAGCCGAGGCCCCAGCCGCAGAGGGAGGCCACCGCCGCCCCGAAAAGGGCGATGCCCACCAGGTTGCCCACCAGATGGAGCCCACCGGCGTGGATCATCAGGGCCGTGATCGTACGGTGCCATTCTCCTTGGAGGATCGCTTCGGCCGAAGCGCCGCAGGCGCTGACGACCCGCTCGGGCGTGGCGCCGGAAATGCGCACCAGGTGCATCCCGGCAAGAAATGCCGCCGCCCACAGGCCGCTGAATATCCCCGGCGACGGTCGCCGGGTCGTGCCGGCAGGCTCCGGCGGCGGGTTCTCCACTTGGTAGCGTTCGAGGGCCTCACGGGCCCTGGGTGCGTCCTGCCGGGCGACCGAAAGGGTCCAGCCCTCCCCGGCGCGGCTCACGCTGTGGCGGATGTTCAACACCGAGCAGACCAGGCTGTAGGTTCGGGCCTGCTCGCGTGTCAGGTTGTCCATCAGGGGGATCATGCGCCGCTTTTTTCGCCGGGTTGTCGGGGGTGCATCGCCGCCGCCATCCTGTGGGATTATTTGTGGCCGCGGCCCTAAAGTATCGGCGCCCACGGCCGATCAAAATACTACATGCTTCTCGAATGTGCGTGCATCTTTTAACCCGGTCATCCTCAAAACAAAATAAAAAAAACTGCGGTGCCGCCGGTTGAAATAACGGCATTCAGAGAAGCATTCCTCCCGCGCGCAACGGCTGACGCAAAGGTCAGCGGATACGGTTTAAACTCAACTTCGCTCAGAAAGAAAGCGGCCCGCCCTCGGCGCCGCTTTCTTCGTTTTCAAGGCAACTGCCAGGGAGTTAGGGCGGCTGGCGGCCTTGCCAGGGGCGGCCGGGGTAATTAGCTTGCAGGAGTTTTTAATGCGCCGGCTTCCTTAAGATCAGCCCACCGGAGTCTGTCCCCGGAAACCTCAAAAACGCGCCCCGCGCGCCGGTGTGCGGCAGGCCGTTTGAAAGCGAAGGAACCCATGAGTGAGTTTAAAAACGACCAACTGTTGACCATCGTTACCCAAATCGCCGAGAAGCACGGCTGCAAGATCGTGGACATCGACCTGGAAAACCACACCCTCAATCTCGACGGTCCGGAATGCGACCAGGTGGCTTGCGCCATCGAACTGGAATCGGTGCTGGGCTGAGCCGGGCGCTCACCGCCCTCAGACCAGGTCCAGGGCCGCCCCCAGCTCCGAGAGCGTTATCTCCGTCACAACGGACCGGCCGATGTCCCTCAGCAGAACGAAGTGGACGCCGTCGCCGGTCCGCTTCTTGTCCTTGCCCAGGGCCTCCAGGACCGCTTCCCGATTGAAATCCATCCGTGTCGGCAGGCCCAGCTTGGCCAAGAGCGCCTGCAGACGCTGGTAGGCGGCCGGCGGCAGCAGTCCGCGCTGGACCGACAGCGCCGCGGAGATCAGCATGCCGACGGCGACCGCCTCGCCGTGCAGCGCGCCGGTGGTCTTTTCCAGAGCGTGGCCGAAGGTGTGGCCGAAATTGAGCTTGCGCCGCTCCCCCTGTTCGTGCTCGTCGCGTCGGACCACTGCCGCCTTGATGGCCACGCAGCGCGCCACCAGGTGGTTGATGACCTCCGGGTCGAGGGCCATGGCCGCCTGCCAGCGGCTTTCCAGATGGGCGAAGAGGGCGGCGTCGGCGATCGCGGCGTGTTTGACGATCTCGGCAAACCCCGACGTCAGCTCCCGCTCCGGCAGGCTGTGCAGCATCTGCGGGTCGCAGAGCACCAAGGCCGGCTGGCGAAACGTTCCCACCATGTTTTTGTACCCGCCGAAATTAACCCCGTTTTTCCCCCCGACGCTGGCGTCCACCTGTGCCAACAGCGAGGTGGGCACCAAAGCGCATTCCACCCCGCGCAGGTAGGTGGCGGCGACAAAGCCGGCGATGTCGCAGACGATCCCCCCCCCGATGCCCACGATAAAGGTCGATCGCTGGGCCTCCATCGCCACCAGGCGCTCGAAGATGGCCGCGACGGTTGCCAGCGTTTTGTTGGCCTCGCCGGTGCCGATGCGGATCACCTCGCACGGCGGAAAGCGCTCACCGTAGATCCGCCAGAGATTGGGGTCGGTGATGAGGACGCTTTGGGACAGCGGGATGCGCGCGGCCAGCCGGTCGAAATTTTCGCCGACGAGAATCGTGGAGGTCCCTTCTCTGCCCTGGATCGTGACGGGGGTCATGGGTCACTGCTCCTGGAAGGTCTCGAAGATCGACCGCACCTGCCGGCAGAGGGTTTCAAACTGATGCGGGTAAAGGGACTGAGCCCCGTCGCTCATGGCTTTTTCAGGGGCGTGGTGGACCTCCACCATCAGCCCGTGGGCGCCCACGGCCACCCCGGCGCGGCTCAGGGGGATCACCTGGTCCCGGCGGCCGCCGGCGTGGCTGGGGTCGATGATGATCGGCAGGTGGCTTTCCTTGCGGACCACCGGCACGGCCGAGATGTCCAGGGTGTTGCGGCTGTGGTTGACGAAGGTCCGCACGCCGCGCTCGCAGAGGATCACCGCGCTGTTGCCGCCCTCGAGGATGTATTCCGCGGCCATCAGCCACTCGTCGATGGTGGCGGCCATGCCGCGCTTGAGCATGACCGGTTTGCGGGCTTTTCCGGCCCGGCGCAGCAGGCTGAAGTTCTGCATGTTGCGGGTGCCGATCTGGATGATGTCGGCGTATTCCTCCACCAGGTCGAAGGTGTCGTCGTCCATGACCTCGGTGACCACCGGCAGGCCGGTGGTCTCGCGCACCTTGGCCAGGATTTTGAGGCCCTCCAGGCCCATCCCCTGGAAGGAGTAGGGAGAGGTCCGCGGTTTGAAGGCGCCGCCGCGGAAGATCTCGGCGCCCGCCTGCTTGACCAGCTTGGCGATGGTCATGGCCTGGGATTCGCTTTCGATGGCGCAGGGGCCGGCAATCAGGGTCATGTGGCCGTTGCCGATGACCACATCGCCGACGTGGATGATGGTGTCTTCCATCTGGGATTCCCGGCTGACCAGCTTGTAGGGCCGGGTGATGGGGACCGCCTCCTTGACGCCCGGCAGCCCCAAAAAGGCGTCGGCATCGATGGGCCCCTTGTTGTTGAGAATGCCGATGGAGACCCGCTCCCCGCCCGGAATGGGGCGCGCGGTGTAGCCGTTGGCCTCGATGGTGGCCACAACGGCCTGAATTTCCTGCGGTGTGGCGTTCTGGTTCATGACGATCAGCATGGGAGATCTCCTCTTGATGGGTGAAGACGGGATGATAAAAAAAACGCCGCGGGGCGGGCCCACGGCGTTTGAAACAAAAAGGACCGTGGGCTTTGGGGCCCGCGGTCCTGGGTCAGTTTTGGTCTGCCTGACGGCGCAAACTATCCGGTAACCGGCCGAAGCCCCTTGGGAGCGGGTCGCCACCACCAGTACCAAAGATAATTTTTCGGGCTGTCAGGTCTCATGATCGTTTGGCTTTAAACTCGGGAAACAAGGTTAAGTGTTTTTATTTTAGGGAAGCTCCCCGGGCTTTGTCAAGCGCTTTTTGGCGGTCCTTTGGCAACGTCTATTTCGGGGCCTCTTCGGCGGCTACCGGCTCCAGGAAGCTCTGGAGGTCCGCCGCGAAACTGTCCCGCCGCCATTGGGGGATGATGTAGGTCCAGGCGCCGAGGCGCTGGTTGAATGCGGCGATTTCAGCCGCCCGATCGGTGGGCGGGGCGTTTTCGCCTTCGGCCGCTGGCCCCTGGAAGGCGGCATGCAGCCGGAGATAGTGGGCCTCGGGGTTCTCGGGCAGGGCCGGCCCGATCGTCAGGGTGTAGGTGCTGCCGTCAAAGAGCCGGTATTCCAGCAGCAGATCGCCTGCGGCGGGGGCCGACGCCTTGGGATCGGCCACATCGTCGATCTCCAAGCCCGACAGGGCCTGGAGCACCTCATCCACCTTGGCCTGGCGGACCTGCCGCCCATCGGGTGCGGCCATCAGCTGGGCCCCTTGGCCTTCGGCCGGGCGCCGCAGGTTGTAGCGCACCTTGCCGGTTTTGGGGTCGCGGCCGGTCACCTCGTGGATTTTCTCCGCGGCGATGTCCAAAAGTCGGCTATCCAGCCACTCGGCGGCCGTTTTGCCGAGAAACTGAAAACTCTGGTCCACCAGGTAGACCTGCTTCTCGTTCACCGGCAGCACGTATTGGGTGTCCGTATTGGGGGAGGTTTTGCCCAGGAGCAGATCCACCAGGGGGCTGCCCTGGGCGTCCTGCAGGCTGATGCGGGTGGCGACCCCGTCGGGGGAGGCGCCCTCGGTTCCGGGGGGTGTCAGCGCCAGGCGCTCGGTGATCTCGGCGTCTGCTTCGAAGGCCCGCCCGATTTTCATGTCCCGCAGCTGCTGCACCAGGCGGGTGATCTTGGCGAAATCGGCCGGAAAGTCGAAGCGGCTGGCAACCGTCCAGGTGTCGGTGGTGAACTTCAGCCGCACCTCCTCATCGGGACCGGTCAGCGTGATGGCGCTGATTTCCTGGATGGGCAGATCCGGCAGCAGTTTCTTGCCGAGCACGGCGCTGCTGTCTTCGGCAGGCTGCGGCCGGGTGATAAAAATCGCCGCTGCGCCCAGGGCGGCGCAGATGCACAGCAGGACGATCACGGTCTTTGGTTTCATAACCCCCCTTTGTCGGCGTCCCCGTGCCGCCCGGAGCTTCGGCCGTCAATCGGACCGCGGGCAGGTCTTGGGTCGGCGCCTTTGGCACGGTCACGGGCGCATGCGGTTGCGCCGGTATAAGGCGTAGCCGATCCCCGCGATGCAGACCACCAGCGGCATCAGGAAGATGTTGATGAGCTTGACGCCCGTCCCCAACGCCTCGATATCGGCCCGCAGGTTGCGGCGCACCACCTTGAGCTCTTGGCTGATGCGCAGCTTTTCCTCCTGGAATTTCCGGATTTCCGCCTCCTGCTCCTCGCTGAGGATCAGCTTCTGGGAGGCGTCTTTGCGTTTTTCCAACTCCTGCAGCTTCTGATTGGTGGCCTCGATCTTTTGCAGCAGTTCCTGTTCGCGGTCCAGCCAGCGGGTCTGGGCTTTCTGCTCCAGGGCCTGAACCCGGGTAAAGGGGCGCTGGAACTTGCCCCGCGACCGGATGTTGATCAGGCTCTGGCCGCCGGCCAGCATCTCGGCGGCGTTGAGCACAAAATTCAAATTGTCGTTGAAGATCTGGGCCATTTCAAACCCGAGGAAGTTCTGGCGGCTGACGTAGTAGCCGTCAAAGAGCATGTCGGCGTCGGCAACGACGATCACCGTGGCGGACTTGACCCCCTGCCGCAGGGGCTCGGCTGCGACCGGGGCCGACTGTCCGGCGTCTTCGGTGTTCTCGCCTGCGGTGGTCGATGAGGGGCGTCCGTCCGGAAAGGCGGTTTGAAACACCCCGCTGAGTTTGACCGCCAGGTCGTAGGTATCGGGGGATGCCTGGAAGGTCCTGCGCACCTCCCCGAGGCCGAAGCGCGCGCTGAACCCGTCGGCCAGCGCCGAGTTGGCGCTGGAATGCACCAGGGGTTCATAGGTCAGCGGGCCGTCGGCGGTTTTTTCGATGCTTCCGGCCACCGGCAGCAGGAGGCTTTCCAGCTTGGAGGTGATGATATTCTCCGGGTTGAGGCCGTTTTGACGGATCGACAGCCAGAAGGGGTTGTCCTCGATTTGGTTGCTCTCGTTGCGCAGCCGGGTGGGATTGTCCATATCGACAACGGCCTGGGGGGCGCTGGTGCCGATGCCCCAGGCGGTGAACAGCGGCCCCAGCGGCTGGGCGTCGGCAGCGCCCTGTTGGGGGTCGGTGACGGTCAGCGGGTCGGTAAAGATCAGGAGGCTGCCGCCCCCCAGGACGTACTGGTCGATGGCGAACAAAAGGCGCTGGTCAAGCCCCCTGGGCTGTACCAGGAGCAGCAGGTCGATGGCCGCATCGATCTGGTCGGTCGTCGGCGGCAGAGTTTCCACCTCGTAGGTTTTGCGCAACTCGGTGACAAACAGCCAGGGGGCCATCCCCTGCTGGGGCATGCCGAAGCCCATGGGGGCGCGGCCCATCACCGGCAGGCTGCTGATGATCGCGATCCGCGGCTTTTTGGCGGTCTGTACCCGGGCGATGATGCGCGTGATGTCGTACTCGAGGTTCTCTTCGCGGCTGGGGTCCAGAAAGGGGATGGTCTCCTCCTGGTCCGCGGCCGTTGCCACCAGCCCGAAATAGAGCGTCTCGCCGGTGGGCAGGTCAATGCCCCGGATGGCGTATTTCTGGGCCCATTCCTCCTCCTCGGAGTCCGGCCGGGGGTCGAAGACCTCAACGCTCACCCGGCCCCCGCTCTCGAAGCTGTATTCCGCGAGAAAGTCCAGCAGGCGACTGGCATAGGTTTTGATTTGCACCGGCGCGTTGACGATCTCCTGGCTGTAGAAGACTTTGACGGCCACGTCTTGCTCGAGGCCCGTCAGTATCTCGCGCGTGCTGTCGGAAAGCGAGTAGAGCCTGTCCTCGGTGGCGTCCCAGCGCAGGTTGACGCGCGCCAAAAGGAAGTTGAGGAGCACCAGAATCAGCAAGAGCAGGATCAGGCCGCCCGCTGAAAACAGGGATTTCTGGACGCCTATGCGTTTATCAGCCATTTGCTTGCCTTCCTCCTTCAGGATGTTCTGCGGCCCTGCAGCACCACCCCGTTAACGCTCAGCATGAAGGTGATCACGGAAATGTAGTAGAGCAGGTCCCGCAGGTCCAGAACACCGCGCTGCATGGACAGAAAGTGGGTCAGAAAGCTCGTTGCCGATACCAGGTCCACCAGCCAGACCGGGGCCCAGCCGGAGAGCACGTTGGTGACCGGCGCAAAACCCGCCAGGACCAGAAAAAGGCAGATGACCACCGACAGGATGAAGCTGACCACCTGGCTGCGGGTCAGGGCGGAGGTCATCAGGCCCACTGAAAGAAAGGCGCCGGCCATGAGGAAGCTGCCCAGATAGCCCATGATGATCGGCCCGATGTCGGGCTGACCCAGGTAGAGGACCGTCAGGACCATGGGAAAGGTCAAGAACAGGGCCACGCCGATGAACACCCAGGCGGCTAGAAACTTGCCCAGGATGGCCTCGGCGACCGTCACCGGCAGGGTCAAGATCAGCTCCAGGGTTCCCAGCCGGCGTTCTTCGGCCCACAGCCGCATGGCCACTGCCGGCACCAGAAACAGATAAATCCACGGGTGCCACTGGAAAAAAGACCGCAGGTCGGCCTGCCCGACCTCGAAGAAATTGCTGATATAGAAGGTGAAAAAGCCGTTCAGCAGGAGAAAGATCACAATGAAGACGTAGGCCACGGGGGAATTGAAGTAGGAGAGCAGCTCGCGCTTGAAAATGGCCCTGACAATGCCGAAAAGTCCGATTTTACCCATATCTCTCCTTTGGCGTCGCGGCGCGCGCGTGGCGCGGGAGCCGCTCGGGGGGCCTCAGTGGCCCGTGATGCGGCGGAACACCTCGTCCAGGCGGCCCTTCTCCACGAACAGCGACGTGATGGCATATTTTTGCTCTGACAGGCGCGCGACGAGTTTATCGGCGATGGGGCGGTCGCCGCGCTCGGGAAAGGCGCGGAAGTGCAGGATGCCGTTTTCGGATTTCAGAAATACGGCGGATTTGACGCCTTCGCTGGCCTGGATGGCGGCCAGGGGCGCCTCGGGGGCCACGGCTTTGATGGTCAGGCTGATGGCGCCGTGGTCCGGGGAGCTGGCCTTGAGGTTTTCGGGGCTGTCGTCGGCGATGATCCGGCCGTCGTCGATGATGATCGCCCGGGTGCAGACGCTTTCGACCTCCTCCAGGATGTGGGTGGACAGGATGATCGCCTTGTGGGTGCTCATGTCGCGGATCATCAGCCGGACCTCATGCTTCTGATTGGGGTCCAAACCGTCGGTGGGCTCGTCCAGGATCAGGTACTGCGGGTCATGCAGGATGCTCTGGGCGAAGCACACCCGCTGCTTGAAGCCCTTGGACAGGGTGCTGACCGTCTGGTGGGTGACCTTGCCGAGGAAGCACTTTTCGATGGTCTCCGCCACCCGCCGTTTGCGCTCGTTGGCGCCGAAGCCCCTGACCTCGGCCACAAAATCGAGAAAGTCGAAAACGTTCATGTCCGGGTAGACCGGGGCGTTTTCCGGTAGGTAGCCGATCATCTGGCGGGCGCCGATGGGGTCCTCCAGAAGGTCGCAGCCGCCGATCACCGCGGTGCCCCGGGAAGGCGGCAGGTAGCCGGTCAGCATCCTCATGGTGGTGGATTTGCCAGCGCCGTTGGGACCGAGAAAGCCCAGAATCTCCCCCTTCTCAACTGCGAAGGAGATGTTGTCGACCGCCGTTTTGGCGCCGAACAGCTTGGAGAGGTGCTTGGCTTCGATCATCTTTCATGGTCTCCTTCGGAAAGCCGGGTGTACGCGGGTTGTGCTGCGGCTGGGGGCGCCCCGCACATGGGAGGCAGGATTTTCAGGGGCACTTTAGCCATTTTTTCCCTTTTGTCAACCCCGCGGCGGCAACCCGGTCAAGACCCCCGCAGGCGACCGTTTGCGGGCCACGGCTCCCGTGTTGCCAGCCAGACCGGGTTCTGGTATGGAGAAAAACTCATTTCAACCCGAAAGGAAATTCCGTGACCGCAAACGCGTCTGATTCCGGGATACCCCGGCGGATCTGGAAATTTTTTGCCTCTGTCAAACTCACCGTGGGACTGCTGCTCACCTTGGCGGCGACATCGGTCCTGGGGACCCTGATTCCCCAGAATGCCGACCCCGCCCTTTATTTTCAGAAGTACGGCGAAAAGCTCTTCCGGCTGTTCTGGTTTTTCGATCTTTTCGACATGTACCACTCCTGGTGGTTTCAGTTCCTGCTGCTTCTGATGACGGTCAACCTCCTGGTCTGTTCGGTGGACCGTCTGTCATCCACCTGGCGGGTGATTTTTCCCCGCAAGCCGGTGTTCAACCGCGCCCAGTTTGAAAAGCTGCCGGACCGCCAAAGCTTCAGCGTTGACGGCACCCCGGAAGAACTGCTGGCGCGCTATCAACTCCTGCTGGCGCGTCGCTTCCATTACAGCCGGCTGGAAGCCACCGCCGACGGCGGGGTGCTTTTTGCCGAAAAGGGACGCTGGGGCCGCCTGGGGGCCTACGTGGTGCATCTGGGTGTGCTGTTGCTGCTGATGGGCGGTCTGATCGGGTCCTGGGCCGGCTTCGAAGGCTTTGTCAATATTCCCGAAAAGGAGAGCATCGACAGCGTTCAATTGCGCAGCAGCGGTCAGCCCCACCAGCTGCCGTTTGCGGTGCGCCTGGACCGCTTCCAGATCTCCTTCTACGATGAGCGCAGCCGGATGCCCAAGGAGTATCGCTCCACCCTGACGATCCTCGAAGACGGGGAGCCGGCGTTCACCCGGGATATCCTGGTCAACGCGCCCCTGCGTTACCGGGGCATCAACATCTTCCAGTCCAGCTACGGCCAGATCGCCCCCAAGACAGCTGACACGAAGCCGCCGGAGGCCTTTACCCTGGTCTTCACCTCTTCGGCCAGCGGCATGGCCTACCGTCAGAAGGCCACGATTGGGGAGGAGGTCGCCATCCCCGAGGGCCTGGGCAGCTTTGTGGTCCAATCCTTTCAACCGGCCTACGAATTTATGGGGCACGATCTCGGGGCGGCCCTGGTCGGTCGCCTGACCCCCTCCGATGGGCAGCCCAGCGAGGTTGTGCTGCCCCTGGAGCACCCCAACTTCGACAAGATGAGCGCGCGTTTCAACCAACTGCGGACCGGGGCGGTGTTTGTCGCCGTCGATGACGTCGTCCGCAGCGCGCCACCGCCGGAGCGTCGGTATTACACGGGCCTGCAGGTCACCCGCGATCCCGGGGTGCCGGCGGTCTATGCCGGCTTTGTCCTGATACTAATCGGCTGCTGCATCGCCTTTTTCATCTCCCACCAGCGTGTCTGCGTCGCCGTCTCCCGCAGCCGGGGCAAGCGCAGCCAAGTCGTGGTGGCCGGGACGGCCAACCGCAACAAACTGGGGATCCAAAGACGGGTCGCAAATTTGGCCCGGTTGATGGCCGATTCCCAGGGGGGCGCCTGACCCGGCAGCGCCGATTGCGGGTGACGCCCGCCCCCGGCGTCTTTCTGGTGCGGCTTTCAAAAGACGCGCTTCCTAAAAATTCCGTCGGCCCATCGTGCCGGCATCCAGCCCAGAGGAAAAACCATGAACAGTTCCCTGCTTCTCTCGATTGTGACCTTTGTCTACGGTGCGGCGGCGGCGCTCTATCTGGCCGCCTGGATTTTCAAAAGGGCGCTGCCCGGCAAGCTGGCCAGCGCCCTGGTGGTGATCGCCGTCGTCGGCAACCTGGGCGGCATCCTGCTGCGCTGGTGGGAGTCCCACCAGCTGGGGTTCGGCCATGTTCCGCTCGCCAATTTGTACGAATCGCTGATCTTTTTTTCGGTGATGACCGCCGGCATCTACCTGGTGGTCGAAGGCCGCTACAAGAATCGGGTGATCGGG
>JAJDNY010000178.1 GCA_022340425.1 Desulfobacteraceae bacterium
ACGCCCACTGGCCCCGGGGCTGCGACCTGCTGCATGTCCACAACCCGCTTCTGGCCAAAAACCGCCGCCTGCCGGCGGTCCTGGAGGCCCTCCAGCGCCGCGGGGTGCGGCTCCTGCTGCAGGTCCACGATTTTGCCGAAGACGGCCGCCCCCAGCACTACACCCGCCAGCCCTACCCCGCGGACTGCCACTATGCCGTGGTCAACTCCCGCGATTACCGCTTTCTCAAGCGCGCCGGGCTGAGGGAACGCGGGCTGCATCTTCTGCCCAACATGATCACGGCCCCGCCCGCACCCGCCGGCCCGCCGGTCGACGCCGCGCCCCAGGTGCTCTACCCGGTGCGGGCCATCCGGCGCAAAAACATCGGCGAAGCCGCCCTGCTCTCCTGCTATTTCCCGGGCGACTGCCGCCTGGCGGTCACCCTCCCGCCCAACAGCGCCCGGGACCGCGCGGTGCATGCCGACTGGCAGGCCTTTGCCCGCCGGACGGGGTTAAAGGCGGTCTTCGACGTGGGACTCCACCAGGATTTCGGCAGCCTGCTGACCGGGGCGCGCTTCATCCTGACCACCAGCATCATGGAAGGGTTCGGTTTTTCCTTCCTGGAGCCCTGGGCGGCGGGCAAACTGGTCTGGGGGCGGCGCCTGCCGGAAATCTGCCGGGACTTCGAGGACCGGGGGATTTCCCTCGGGCACCTTTACAGCCGCCTGGACGTACCCCTGGCGTGGATCGACCCCGAGGCCTTCGAAGCCCGCTGGCGCGCGTGCGTCCGGAACGTTTGCCGCTCTTTGGGCCTGGCGCCCGATCCGGCTGAGGTGCAGGCGGCCTTCGACCACATCACCCGCGAAAAGCGGGTGGATTTCGGTCTGCTGGACGAAGGCGCCCAGCAGCGGGTCATCGCCCGGGTCCACGCCGAGCACAAGGCGGCCCAGCGGCTGGCCGCCGCGAACCCCTTTCTGCAAGACCCCGGCCGGGTGCCCGATGCCCCGGAGCTGGTGCGACGCAACCGCGCGGCCGTCCTGGCGGGTTACAACCGCACAGTTTACCGCGACCAACTCGTGGACACCTACCGGCGCGTCATCGGAACGGCGGTGCGCCAGCGAGTGGACAAGGCGTTACTGCTGGCCGCTTTTTTGGACCTTAAAACCTTCGGTCTGCTGAAATGGGGGGCCCATGGGTCCTGAGCCGACCGTCCCCGGCCTGCGCCCGCTGGCCCCGATCCCTACCGCCCTTGCGCCTGCGGGTGCCCTGCGGGCAAATATCGGCGCGGTTCTTTTTGACATCTACGGCACCCTGTTCATCAGCGCCTCGGGCGACATCGCCGCCGCCCGCAGCGAAAGCCCTCAGGGGGCCGCGCTGGCCCAGCTCCTGGCCCGTTTCGGAATCCAAGAGGCGCCCGAGACGGTGCTGGCGCGTTTTTTCGGCGCCATCGCGGCGGATCACCGCCGGGCCCAGGCTGCCGGTGTGGACCAGCCGGAGGTGATCATCGAGCGCATCTGGCAGTCCGTCCTGGGCTGGGAGTCGCGCAGCAAGGCGCGCGATTTCGCGCTGGCCTTCGAGCTGCTCGCCAACCCGGTCGCCCCCATGCCCGGGTTGGGCATAACCCTGGCAGCCCTCAGGGAGGCCCGCCTGAAACTGGGGCTGATCTCCAATGCCCAGTTTTACACCCCGCTGCTCTTCAGCCGGTTTCTGGGCGCCGACAGCGCCGCCCTCGGCTTCGATCCGCAGCTGGTCTTTTACTCCTACCGCTGGGGGGTGGCCAAACCGTCGCCGCGGCTTTTCCAGGCCGCCGCGGCCGCCTGCGAGCGCAAAGGGCTTCCCCCGGCGGCGGTGCTCTACGTCGGCAACGACGTCGGCAACGACATCCGGCCCGCCCGGCAGACCGGTTTCCAGACCGCACTGTTTGCCGGCGACCGCCGCTCGCTGCGTCTGCGTGAGGACGACCCGGCCTGCCGCGGGGTGCGACCGGACCTGGTGATCACGGAACTGCCCCAGTTGATCGACCGCTGCCTGTCCGGCAGGACCGACCGACCAGCCGGGTAGACGAACCCAACTCCGGCCGCCGGCCGGCGGCCGCACCGGATTTTCGACCGGCGGCGCCCGGCCGGCGCCCCCACGGATGGAGCCCATGACCCCAACGGAACCCCCGCCCCCGGCGGCCCCCATCTACGTTCCCGGGCGCGACCCCGAGGAGGATGCCTGGTTCACGGCCTTTTTTCTGGAAAACCACCTGGACCATCTGGCCTACCCGGACCACGTGGCGACCCCCGAGCAGGTGCGCTTTATGGTCTACACCGAGGAAAACGAGCGCTACTACCCGTGTTCGGACCAGATGTTCAAGGCCATCATGGACCGCGACCCGTCCCTGATGATCCAGCAAAAATATCTCGCGGTCTACCAGAGCACCCTCGCCCTGATCGAGGACCTGATCGAGGAGGCCCCCGAAAAAACATTTCTGGAGGCCCTGATCCGCATCAAGTACCAGCACGAAATCCGGGATGAGATCATGATCCCGTCGCGCCTGCAGAAGCGCCTGCTCAATATCTTCATCAACCGCACCCAGATCGAGGACCCCTACCTCTTCGAGAAGGCCCGGCGCAACCAATTGGCCGCCAGGATCCTTGCCGACAAAGGGTTTCAGCAGGCCCTCAACCGGCTGGACCCCCGGGACATGACGCCGCCGCCGCCCACCCTGGGCCAGGTCCGCAAGCTGGCCGAAACCATCGCGTTGCGGCGGCTGATCGCCCTTTCGGCCGAAAGCACCCTCTGGCAGCAGGAGCGCGAGACCCAGCCGAGCGCCGGCGACTTCGAGCGGATCTTCCGGCGCCGCATCACCGGCAACGGGGCCGACCGGTTTTTCAACTTTCTCGGCATCGGCCTGCATGAACGGCGCGAGGCCATCCGCAGCCGCAAAATCCTCTGGCTGGCCGACGAGGCCGGGGAGATCCTGGTGGATCTGCTGATCATCCGCAACCTGACCAAACTGGGCCACAAGGTGATCATCGCCTTCAAGGAGGGGCCGCTGTTCACCAAGGTGGACATCCACGACGTGCGCGCCGACCCGATTCTGCAGAAATCCCTGCAGGACGCTTACCACATCGAGGGCGCAAGCCTCGCCAAGAACCAGCTGGCCCAGGTGCTGCGCAGCGACCACCCGATATTCGTGCTCTCCGACGGCACCCGCGAAAACCTCAATTTCCTTCTGACCAGCACCACCTTCGCCCGGGTGTTCAAGGAGGTCGACGGCGTCGTCTCCCGCGGGGCGGACCAGCAGCGCCGGCTGTTCGACACCCATTTCCAGTTCACCCAGGACATCTTCAACATCCGCACCGACGACAGCGACGCGGTGGCCATCGCCTTCAAGCCGCGGCACCCGGCGGTGATCAAGTTTTCGCACGCCGACCTCGAGGAGAAGGCCCGCGCCATCATCAACCAGATGGCAGCGGCCAAGGCCGCCGGCATGACGGTGATCTTCTACAGCGGCATCATCGGCTCGATCCCCGGCAAGCTCCGGGTGGCCAAACGGATCATGTCGGTCTTCATCGCCCACCTCAAGGAGCAGCTGGCCGACACTTTCATCATCAACCCCTCGGAGTACTTCGAGTCCGGGATGGACGCCGACGACCTCATGTACATGTGGGAAATCGTG
>JAJDNY010000179.1 GCA_022340425.1 Desulfobacteraceae bacterium
GATCGCCGGCAGGGAAGCGACCACCGACCTGGGCACCTCTCGTTGCCCGCTTTCGCACAAGCCCTTCCCCGCCGCGGTCGCCCCGAAGTGGGCCGGCCCCGCCGGCGTCCGGTACTCAGGACCATGGCCGATCAGGCCAAAATTCCACCCACCAGGAAAAAGATTTGAAAATGGCTTTGGAAGATAAAATTTACCAGTTGGAGTTGAAGGTCCTCTACGAGATCAGCGGCATCATCGGCCAGATTCTGCAGCTGGACCAGGCCCTCGACTCGATCCTGGAGATCCTCTCCAAATCGCTTTCCATGGAGCGCGCCACCGTGACCCTGCGGGACATGCAGACCGGACTGCTGAAGATCTGCGCCTCCCACAGCCTCCGGCCGGAGGAAAAGAAACGGGGGATCTACCAGCCCAGCGAGGGCGTCACCGGGTTGATCTTTCGCACCGCCCAGCCCTTTTTCGTGCCGGACATCGGCAAGGAGCCTCTCTTTCTCAACAAAACCCAGTCCCGCGATGTTCGCAAGGACAGCATCGCCTTTATCGGGGTGCCCATCATCCTGCACGGCACCCCCATCGGGGTCTTCAGCGTGGACCGCCTCTTCGAGCCCGAGGTGTCCTTCCAGGAGGACATCCGCTTCCTGACCATCGTGGCGACCCTGATCGCCCAGTTCGTGCACCTCAACCGCCAGATCGAGAAGCGCGAAATGAAACTCAAGAGCGAAAACCGGTCCCTGCGGGCGGAAATTTCAGAGAAGTACAACCATTTCTTCGCCGTGGGGATCAGCCCCGCCATGCAGGCCCTCAACGAGCTGATCCGCAAAGTCGCCCCCAGCAAGGCCTCGGTCCTGCTGCTGGGGGAATCGGGCACCGGCAAAACCCTGACCGCGCGCATCCTGCACGAACTCAGCAGCCGCTCCCGGCGCCCCTTCGCCAAGGTCAACTGCGCGGCCCTGCCCGACAACCTGATCGAAGCGGAGCTTTTCGGCCATGAAAAAGGAGCCTTTACCGGGGCCTCGGAGGCCAAAAAGGGCCGCTTCGAAGAGGCCGACGGCGGCACCGTCTTCCTGGACGAAATCGGGGAGCTGCCCCCCAGCGTCCAGGCCAAACTGCTGCACTTTCTGCAGGAGCGTGAATTCGAGCGCCTGGGCAGCACCCGCACCCGGCGCGTGGACGTCCGGATCATCGCCGCCACCAACGCCGATCTGCCCACGGCGGTGGCCGAGGGCCGCTTTCGGCCGGACCTCTACCACCGCCTGAACGTTTTCCCGATCGCCATCCCCCCACTTCGCCAGCGCCTGGCGGACATTCCGCTGCTGGCCAACTACTTTCTTGAAAAAAGCGCCAAGGAGTATGGCAAAAGCCTCCAGTTCGCCCCCGCCAGCATGGCGGTGCTGACAGGCTACCACTGGCCCGGCAATGTCCGTGAGCTGGAAAATCTCACCGAGCGCCTGGCCATCCTGTCGGAAACCCCCCTGATCGCCCCCCAGGCCCTGCCGGCCTACCTCTTTCGCAAGTTCCGCGAAAGCGCCGCCAACGGCACCGGTGAGCCGGCCGTTTCGCGCATCGAGGAAATGGAGCGTGACGCCGTCCTGGAAGCCCTGGAAAAAAACGGCTGGATCCAGCAGAAGGCCGCCCGCGAAATCGGGCTCAGTCTTCGCCAGATGGGCTACCGGGTAAAGAAATTCGGATTGGCAAACCTGATCCGCGAAGGCCGCAGCCGCTCCAGCGGCCAGCCGACCCGCCAGCCTTAGCCGACTGCCCGTTCCCGCCCCGTCGCGCAACCCGCCCGCGACGGGGCGCGTTTTTTTCCTGCACCTCACCCACCCCACCCCCAGAGACCCCCTCAGACCAGCCCTCAACGCCATTTGCCAGCCGTCCCGAGAGCGCCTTCACGGCCCGGGAAAAAGGAGCCTAGACAAACCCGTCGCGGCCCCTCCGCGGGGCTCACCACACCCGTGGTCCTCACCCCAAGTCATCTACATTATTGTCGATCGCGCATCTACAGGATTGTAGCTGTTGATTTGTCCTCGCGTCCCATGCACGATTTCAGGCAAACCCAGGCCTTATTTTTTTCATTTAATTTCAAAAGTTTATACGAACTATGGGCCGCGACCGGGGCTGCTGGCACACCCGTTGCTCAAAAGAGCTTACAACACCGCGCGACACGCGCAATATCTCGAATCGGAAAGGAAAAAGTCCCATGAGAAAAATCGCGATCTACGGCAAGGGCGGTATCGGCAAATCCACCACTACCCAGAACACGGTGGCCGGGTTGGCGGAGATGGGCCTCAAGGTGATGGTCGTCGGCTGCGACCCCAAGGCGGACTCCACCCGGCTGCTGCTCCACGGCCTGGCACAACGGACCGTGCTGGACACCCTGCGCGACGAGGGTGAGGATGTCGAGCTGGAGGATGTCCGCAAGGAGGGCTTTGGCAAAACCCTGTGCACCGAGTCCGGCGGCCCCGAGCCCGGGGTCGGCTGCGCCGGTCGCGGGATCATCACCTCCATCAACCTGCTGGAGCAGCTGGGCGCCTATGCCGAAAGCGAAGCCCTGGACTACGTTTTCTACGACGTTCTGGGCGACGTCGTCTGCGGCGGGTTCGCCATGCCGATCCGCGAGGGCAAGGCCCAGGAGATCTACATCGTCGTATCCGGCGAAATGATGGCGATGTACGCCGCCAACAACATCTGCAAAGGCATCGTCAAATTCGCCGAGGCCGGCGGGGTCCGGCTGGGGGGCTTGATCTGCAACAGCCGCAAGGTGGACAACGAGCGCGAGATGATCGAAGCCCTGGCCGACCGGCTGGGCACCCAGATGATTCACTTCGTGCCCCGCGACAACATGGTCCAGCGGGCCGAGATCAACCGCAAGACAGTCATCGATTTCGATCCAGACCACCCCCAGGCCGAGGAGTACCGCAAGCTGGCGCGCAAGATCGCCGAGAACGAAATGAAGGTCATCCCCAAGCCGATGGCCATCGAGGAGCTGGAAAAACTCCTGATCGACTACGGCATCGCCGCCTGACCCGATCCCGGGCCCACACCTTACAACTCAAGGAGAGTTCACCGCCATGATTATGATCCGATCCATCGTTCGCCCCGAGAAAGTCGACAACGTGCTGGCCGCCCTGATGGAGGCCGGGTTTCCGGGGGTCACCAAAATGTCCGTGGTGGGCCGCGGCAAGCAGCGCGGCATCAAGATCGGGGAGGTCACCTACGACGAAATCCCCAAGGAGATGCTGCTGACCGTGGTCCAGGACAAGGACAAGGACTTCGCCGTGCGGACAATCATCAAGGCCGCGCGCACCGGTGAGAAGGGCGCCTACGGCGACGGCAAGATCTTTCTCCTGCCGGTGGAGGCGGCCTACACCATCAGCTCCGGCATCAAGGAGACGGCCGACGGCGTCACCGAGGAGGTGGCGATATGAAAGAGATCCTCGCAGTCGTGCGCATGAACATGATGAACCAGACCAAACGGGCCCTGGCGGAGGCCGGCATTACCTCGATGACCGCCCGCGAGGCCCTGGGCCGCGGCAGGGGCCTGGTGGACCTGCAGCTCCTCCAGGGGGCCGAGCGCGGCTATGAAGAGGCCATCTCGCAGTTGGGCCAGAGCAGCCGCCTGATTCCCAAGCGGGCGCTGCTGATCGTGGTGCCCGACAAACTGGTGGACCTTACGGCCAAAACCATCATCCGGGTCAACCGGACCGGCAAGTCGGGCGACGGCATGATCTTCGTCCTGCCGGCCTTAAACGCCGTCCGCGTGCGCACCGGCGAGGACGGCGACGATGTCCTCGATGACGTGTAACCCTGCCGCCCCCGCGGCTTTCAAGGAGACAGAGACCATGACGGAAACAGCTCGCAAGCCCGCACCTCCCATCCAAGGGCCCGACCCGGAAAAGGTCAAGGCCGACCTGCTCGCCAAATACCCGCCCAAGGTGGCCCGCAAACGGGCCAAGCAGATCATCATCAACCGGGTGGCGACGGGGGACGGGGTCCCCGAAATCACCGCCAACGTGCGCACCGTTCCCGGGCTGATGAGCCAGCGCGGCTGCTGCTACGCGGGCTGCAAGGGCGTGGTCCTCGGGCCCACCCGCGATATCGTCAACATCACCCACGGCCCCATCGGGTGCGGATTCTACAGCTGGCTCACCCGGCGCAACCAGACCGACCCGGAGACGACCCCCGACGGCCACAACTTCATGCCCTACTGCTTTTCCACCGACATGCAGGAAAAGGAGATCATCTTCGGCGGCGAGAAAAAGCTCAGGCAGGCCATCCAGGAGGCCTACGACAACTTCAAGCCCAAGGCCATCGCGGTCTTTGCCACCTGCCCGGTGGGCCTCATCGGCGACGACATCCATGCGGTCTGCCGCGAAATGAAGGACACCCTGGGAATCAACGTCTTCGGGTTCAGCTGCGAGGGCTATAAGGGGGTCAGCCAGTCGGCCGGCCACCACATCGCCAACAACCAGATTTTCAAGCACGTGGTGGGTCTCGACGACACGGTCGGCCCGGGCGAATTCCGGGTCAATCTCCTCGGCGAGTACAACATCGGCGGAGATGCTTTCGAAATCGAACGGATCTTCGAAAAGTGCGGCATCACCACGGTGGCCACCTTCAGCGGCAACTCCACCATCGACGCCTTTGCCAATTCCCACACGGCGGACCTGAACCTCATCATGTGCCACCGTTCCATCAACTACGTGGCCGAGATGATGGAAAAAAAATTCGGCGTGCCCTGGATCAAGATCAACTTCATCGGCGCCGAGGCCACCGCCAAGTCGCTGCGCAAGATCGCCGCCTATTTCGACGACCCGGCGCTGACCGAGCGTGTGGAGGCCGTCATCGCCGATGAGCTGCCGGCGGTCCAGGCCGTTCGGGACGAAATCCGGCCGCGCACCGAGGGCAAGCGTGCCATGCTCTTTGTGGGCGGCTCGCGCGCCCATCACTACCAGGAGCTTTTCCGGGAGCTGGGCATGCGCACGCTTTCGGCCGGCTACGAGTTCGCTCACCGCGACGACTACGAGGGCCGCAAGGTGCTGCCCAGTGTCAAGGTGGACGCCGACAGCCGCAACATCGAAGAGCTGGACGTCTGCCCGGACCCCGATCGCTACCGGCCGCGCAAGACCCCCGAGGAGCTGGCGGCTTTGGCCGCAAGAGGGCTCAGCTTCAAGGACTATGAGGGCATGATGCCCGAAATGCCCGAGGGCAGCCTGGTCATCGACGACATCAGCCAGTTCGAAACCGATCTGATGATCGAAAAATACCGGCCGGACATCTTCTGCGCCGGGATCAAGGAAAAGTACACGATCCAGAAGCACGGCATCCCCATGAAGCAGCTTCACAGCTACGACTACGGCGGACCCTATGCCGGCTTCAAGGGGGCCGTCAACTTCTACCGCGAAATCGACCGCATGGTGAACAGCCGGGTCTGGGGCACCCTCAAAGCGCCCTGGCAGACCAACCCCGAACTGGCCGCCACCTATGCCTGGGAATAACCCCGCTCAGCACCGAAAGCAAAGGGAAGTCGTCATGTTACTGCGTCACACCACCAGCGAGATCAAAGAGCGCACGGCCTTGACCGTCAACCCGGCCAAAACCTGCCAGCCGATCGGCGCCATGTACGCCGCCCTCGGCATCCACGGCTGCATGCCCCACAGCCACGGCTCCCAGGGCTGCTACGCCTACCACCGCAGCGCGCTCACGCGCCACTACAAGGAGCCGGTGATCGCCGCCACCAGCGCCTTCACCGAAGGGGCCTCGGTCTTCGGCGGCCAGGCCAACCTGCTGCAGGCCATCGACAACATCTTCAACGTCTACAACCCGGAAGTGATCGCGGTGCACACCACCTGTCTTTCGGAGACCATCGGCGACGACATCCCCCAAATCGTCAACAAGGCCGTGGCCGAGGGCAAGGTGCCGGCGGGCAAACATGTCATCCACGCCAACACCCCCAGCTACGTGGGCTCGCACGTCACCGGGTTCGCCGGCATGACCAAGGCCATGGTGGACTATTTCGCCGAGACGGGCGGCCCCCGCAGCAAGACCATCAACCTGATCCCCGGCTTTGTGGAGCCCAGCGACATGGCCGAAATGCGGCGCATGACAGCCGAGATGGGTCTTGAGACCATCATCTTCCCGGACACCTCCGGAGTGCTCAACGGGCCCATGACCGGCAAATACCGCATGTACCCCCCCGGCGGGGTGACCGTGGAGGCCCTGCGCCGGACCGGCTGCAGCCAGGGCACCGTGGCCCTGGGCCGCCTGGCCTCGGGGGATGCCGCCCGCGCCTTGGACGTCAAGTGCAAGGTACCCTGCCAGATCCTGGATCTGCCCATCGGGCTGGCGGCCACGGACCGCTTCGTGGACACCCTGCACCGCATGGCGGGGGTCGGCGTGGCCGACAGCCTGACCTTCGAGCGCGGCCAGATGGTGGATATCATCGCCGACATGCACCAGTACTTCTACGGCAAGCGCGTCGGCCTGGTGGGGGACCCGGACCAGCTGTTGGCGCTGACCCAATTCCTGGTGTCGCTGGACATGGCCCCGGTTTACCTGGTCACCGGCAGCCCGGCCGGCAAAAAGTACGAAAAACGGCTGCGGGCCGCGGTGGAAGGGGTACCCCAGGAGGTCAAGATCAAGGTCGGCGGCGACATGTATCTCTTTCACCAGTGGATCAAGCAGGCGCCGGTGGACCTTGTGATCGGCAACTCCTACGTCAAGTACATCGCCCGCGACGAGGACATTCCCTACGTGCGCCACGGGTTCCCGATCCTGGACCGCGTCGGTCACAGCTACTTCCCGACGGTGGGCTACCGCGGCGGGATGCGGCTGCTGGAGAAGATCCTCGACGCCCTTCTGGACCGCAAGGACCGCGACGCCACCGACATCGGCTTTGAACTCGTCATGTAGCAGCGGAGGAAGCGACCCATGGCCAGCATCCCGATTCTCAAGGAACGCGAAAAACAGATCCACCGCAAGGGCGCCCAACCCTTCAGCCTGACCTGCGGCCAGCACAGCCTGGCCGGGGTGGTCAGCCAGCGGGCGTGCGTCTTCTGCGGCTCGCGGGTGGTGCTCTACCCCATCGCCGATGCGCTCCACCTGATCCACGGGCCGGTGGGCTGCGCGGCCTACACCTGGGACATCCGCGGGGCGCTCTCCTCGGGCCCCGAACTTCACCGGCTGTCCTTCACCACCGACCTGCGGGAGAAGGACGTGATCTTCGGCGGGGAAAAAAAGCTCCAGCGCGCCCTGACGGAGCTGATCGACGCCTACCAGCCGCGGGCGGCCTTCGTCTATTCCACCTGCATCGTGGGGATCATCGGCGACGACGTGGCCGCGGTCTGCCGCCAGGTGGCCCGCGAGAAGGGGATCCCGGTCTTGCCGGTGCACTCCGAGGGCTTCAAGGGCACCAAGAAGGACGGCTACAAGGCGGCCTGCGAGGCCCTCTTCCAACTGGTCGGCCAGGGGCAGGTGGACCGGATCGACCCCTGCAGCATCAACATCCTGGGGGAATTCAACATCGGCGGGGAGGCCTGGATCATCAAATCCTACTACGAGAAGATGGGCGTCGCGGTGGTGGCCACCATGACCGGCGACGGCCGGGTGGACGCCATCCGCCGCTCCCACGGGGCGGCGCTCAATGTGGTGCAGTGCTCCGGGGCCATGACCACCCTGGCGGAGATGATGCAGGAACGCTACGGCATCCCCTACATCCGGGCGTCCTACTTCGGTCTCGAGGACACCTCCAAGGCCCTTTACGACGTGGCCGCGCACTTCGCGGGAAACCCCGAGATCATGACCCGCACCCAGTCCCTGGTTCGGGAGGAGATCAGCGCCATCACCCCCGAGCTCCAGCAAATAAAGGCCGCCGTGAGCGGCAAGCGGGCCGCCATCTACGTGGGGGGTGCCTTCAAGGCCTTTTCGCTGATCAAAGCCCTGCGCTACCTGGGCATGGACGTGGTCCTGGTGGGCTCCCAGACCGGCAACGACGCGGATTACCAGACGCTGCGGGAGATGTGCGACGACGGCACCATCATCCTGGACGACGCCAATCCCCTGGAGCTTTCCAAGTACATCATCGAAAAGGGCGCGGACCTGTTCATCGGCGGCGTCAAGGAGCGCCCCATCGCCTACAAGATGGGCATCGGCTTCTGCGACCACAACCACGAGCGCAAGATCCCGCTGGCCGGCTACGAGGGCATGCTGCACTTTGCGCGCGAGGTTTACCGCAGCGTCACCAGCCCGGTCTGGCGTTTTGCACCGACCCGGGCCGCGGCCGCAAAGGAGGTCTCGCCATGATAGGGTCATCGCCCGAAAACCGGCCATTCACGGCCACCCGCAACGCCTGCAAGCTCTGTACACCGCTGGGGGCCGCCCTGGTCTTCAAGGGCATCCGCGGGGCGGTGCCCCTGCTGCACGGCTCCCAGGGCTGCGCCACCTACATCCGGCGCTACCTGATCAGCCACTACCGGGAGCCCATCGACATCGCCTGCTCCAACTTCTCCGAGCAGACCGCGATCTTCGGCGGCGGCGCGAACCTCAAGATCGCCCTGGACAACATCCGCCGCCAGTACGACCCCGAACTGATCGGGGTGGCCACCACCTGCCTCAGTGAGACCATCGGCGACGACGTGCCCATGTTCATCCGCGAGTACCGCGAGAGCTGCGAGGGCCAGGATTCGCCGCCGGTGGTGCACGTGGCCACACCCAGCTATCAGGGCACCCACATGCAGGGGTTTCACGCGGCGCTGCGGGCCCTGGTGGGGCAGCTGGCCGAAGGCGGCTCCCCGCCCGGCCGCCACCTGAATCTCTTCCCGGGGATGGTGTCGCCGGCGGATCTCCGGCACCTCGGGGAAATCTGCGCGGATTTCGGGCTGCCCGCCGTGCTCCTGCCGGACTACGCCGACACCCTCGACGGCCCCCTGTGGACCGAGTACCAGCGCATCCCCGAGGGCGGCACACCCATGGCGGCGGTCCGCAGCAGCGGCAGCGCGCGGGCCAGCCTGGAGCTGGGCGCCGTGCTGGCCCGCGAAAAAGAGACCGCGGCCACGTTCTTACAGAGGACATTCCAGGTGCCCTGCCACCGGCTGGGGCTGCCCGTGGGCATCGACGCCACCGACCGGATG
The DNA here is from genome assembly GCA_022340425.1 of Desulfobacteraceae bacterium. Lineage (NCBI taxonomy): Bacteria > Pseudomonadati > Thermodesulfobacteriota > Desulfobacteria > Desulfobacterales > Desulfobacteraceae > Desulfobacteraceae bacterium. Next base: position 9,126 of record JAJDNY010000179.1, read on the forward strand.
TTCGCCGCCTTGGCCGAAATCAGCGGACGGCCGACCCCGCAAAAGCATTTACGGGAGCGTGGGCGGCTGATCGACAGTTATGCCGACGGCCACAAGTACGTCATGGACGCCCGCGCGGTGGTCTTCGGGGAAGAGGACCTGGTGGCCGGCCTGGCCGGTTTTCTGGCTGAAATCGGCGTGGTGCCTGTGGTCTGCGCATCGGGCGGCCGCAGCGGCCACCTGGCGGCCTGCATCGCCGAGCGCTTTCCGGATCACAGCCAGAAAGGGATCCAGGTGCTCAGCGACGCCGACTTCGTTGCCATCGAGGCCGCCGCCCGGGAGGCCCAACCCGATTTTCTGATCGGCAACAGCAAAGGCTACAGCATGGCACGGCGTCTGGGCAAGCCGCTGATCCGGGTGGGCTTTCCGGTCCACGACCGCCTCGGCGGCGCCCGCCTGCTGCACCTGGGCTACCGCGGCAGCCAGCAGCTGTTCGACCGGATCGCCAACACCTTGATGGCCGCAGGCCAGTCCGCCTCCCCGGTGGGATACACCTATATATAGGCCCCGGGGCCGGCGGTTTCACCCTGTTTCCAGACCCGGGGGCCATATTCCCGCTGGGGGCAGCCGCAAAGCGAGGTCGCAAATGAACCTGGAACACCACCCCTGTTTTAACGTCAAGGCCCACAAAACCTTCGGCCGGGTGCACCTGCCGGTCGCCCCGCGCTGCAACGTGCAGTGCAAGTTCTGCAACCGCAAATTCGACTGCGTCAATGAAAGCCGCCCAGGCGTGACCAGCGCTGTGCTGACCCCCGCCCAAGCCATGATCTATCTTGGGGCCGTGCTCCAGCAAAAGCCCAACATCGCCGTGGTGGGGATTGCCGGCCCGGGCGACCCCTTTGCCAACCCCGACGAAACCCTGGAGACCCTGCGCCAGGTGCGCCAGCGCCACCCCGAGATGCTGCTCTGCCTGGCATCCAACGGACTTGCCATCGGACCGCACCTGGATGCCTTGGCGGCCCTGAAGGTCAGCCACGTCACCATCACCGTCAATGCCGTCGACCCCGAGATCGGCGCCCGAATCTACAGCTGGGTGCGCGACGGCAAGCGCGTGGTGCGTGCCGAGAGCGGCGCCAAAATCCTTCTGGAACGCCAGCTGGCGGCCATCCGCGGCCTCAAGGCACGCGGCATCACGGTCAAGGTCAACAGCATCATCATTCCCGGGATCAACGACGGCCATATCGAGACGGTCGCCCGCCGGATGTCGGCCCTGGGGGTCGACATCCTCAACTGCGTGCCCTACTTCCCCAGCCGCGGCTCGGCCTTCGAGGATCTACCGGAGCCTTCGGCCGAAATGGTCAAGACGGTGCGCGCAGCCGCCGGAGGCCACCTAAAACAGATGCGCCACTGCACCCGCTGCCGGGCGGACGCGGTGGGCCTCCTGGGAGAGGCGCCCAGTCAGGAACTGATGGCGACCCTGCAGGCCTGCGAACGCCTGCCGGCCGAAGATCCGGATGGCGAAGCAGCGATCAACGGCGCCCGCCCCCACGTGGCGGTGGCCAGTATGGAAGGTGTGCTGGTCAACCAGCACCTGGGCGAGGCCCGCAAGCTGCTGATCTACGGCCGTAAGAACGGCTTGGTCGAACTGCTCGAGGCCCGGGAAACCCCGCCGCCGGGCGGCGGCGGTCAGCGCTGGGCGCAGCTGGCCGACAGCCTGGAGGACTGCGGCACCCTGCTGGTCAGCGGCGTCGGTGACAACCCGCGGCGCACGCTGGCCGCCAGCGGTTTGGCGGTTCTGGAAATCGAGGGGCTGATCGTTGAGGCGGTTGCAGCCGTCTTGGAGGGCCGCAGCCTGCGGCATCTGATCAAACGCAAGCGCAGCGCCTGCGCTGCGGCCTGCACGGGGACCGGCGGGGGCTGCGGCTGAAAGCCGACGGCCGCCCGCCCTGCACACAACCCGAAATACCCGAAGAGGAGAAAACAAAATGGAAAAACCGAAGCATCACATCTGCGTCTGCGCCAGTTTCCGCGCCGGCGGCGACCCCAAGGGGGTCTGCCACAAGAAAGGATCGGTTGGCTTTCTGCCCTACATCGAAAACGAAATCCTGGACCGCGGCCTGGACGCCCAGGTGACCAGCACCGGCTGCATGAAGGCCTGCGATTTCGGGCCGGTCATGGTGGTCTATCCCGAAGGCCACTGGTACGGCAACGTGGACAGCGAGGAGGCCATCGACGAGATCCTGGACGCTCTGGAAGCCGGCGCAGCTGCCGCCCAGTACCGGATCGCCTGACGACCGGCGTCCGATAAGGAGAGGACAGATGCCCCCCCTTACACATCCAAACCGGCCTGCGTGGGCAAAGCTGATCCGCGAGGGCGACCGCTTTCTGCAAACCGCCGTCAACGGATCGCGGCGCCCGGAGATCTTCAGCAACGAACTGCGCTACGGGATTTTGACCATGGCCGTTGAAAAATACCTCGCGGGGGTATTCAGCTATCACCGCTGCATGCCCGAGGGACACACCCTGGCAAGCCTCGCCACGGGCGCCGACCGTATCACTCCGATGACGGCAAGCCTGCGCGCGGGCATCCAGCGGATTGAAAGTTTCGAGGAGCTGTGCTCCCTGGAAACCTATCGGCGCACAGCGCCGGGGGACGAGGTGCTGCAGGCCATGCTGCAAACCGGTGAAGAGGTGCGCGGCTATGCCGTGAGCGTCCTGAACCCGACCGAACCGACAGAGGAGAAAAGATGAACGCCACCTGGGAGAAAATATTCGAGTACGCCTCCATGCCCCTTCACGGCACCATGTCGCGCAAGCTGCGCAAAAATGTCCGCATCCAGATCAACGAGGGCAAAATCTATGAAAACGCCGTGCTTTTCCTGAACGAGAAATTCGCCCGGCTGACCGAAAACGGCGAAGGCAACGAGAGCGTCAACACATATTACGACATCGAAAAAATCACGTCGATTCGGACCTACAGTCGCAAAGACGCGTGAGGCGCGCCGCCCGGGCAGCTTTCGGCTCTGCCGCTGCGGGCGGCCGGCACAGCGGCCGCGGGCGCGCCACAGGAGAAATTTTTCATGCCCCCCCAACGCCCCCCAAAAAATGTGTGGCTGATCGACACGACCCTGCGCGACGGCGAGCAGGCCGCCGGGGTGGCCTTTCGCCCGGCCGAGCGCCGCCGGATCGCCGAGGGGCTGGCCCAAGCCGGGATAGACGAGCTCGAGGTGGGCATCCCGGCCATGGGAGCCGCGGCCCGCCGGGAGATCCGGGACCTGGTGCAGGGCGGCCTGGGCTGCCGTCTGACCAGCTGGTGCCGGGCAACGCCCGGGGACATCGCGCACGCGGCCGGCTGCGGCACCAACGGCGTCCACATCAGCTTCCCGGTGTCTTCGATTCAGCTTCGGGCCCTGGAACGCAGCCCATCCTGGGTCCTCCAGGCCCTGGAGACCCTGGTGCCGTCGGCCGCCGCCAAGTTTGCCTTCGTTTCGGTGGGCGCCCAGGACGCCAGCCGCGCGGAGAAGCCTTTTCTCGACCGCTTCGTGCGCCTGGCAGCGGCCTGCGGCGCCCACCGGGTGAGGCTGGCCGACACCGTGGGGATCGCGACCCCACTTGGGGTCGCAGGCCTCCTGCGCCGCCTGCGCCAGACCGCCAGCCCGTTTTTGGCGCTGGAGTTTCACGCCCACAACGACCTGGGCATGGCCACGGCCAACGCCCTCACGGCGGCCGAGGCCGGCGCCACGGCGCTCAGCGCAACCCTCAACGGTCTGGGGGAGCGAGCGGGCAACGCCCGCCTGGAAGAGCTGACCACGGCCCTACCACTTGTGGCCGGGCGCGCCTGCCGAGCGCAGACTGCGCGTCTGATACCCCTTTGCCGCTACCTGGCGAAGATCACCGGACGCCCAATTGCCGCCGCCAAACCCATTACGGGGGGCGGGGTCTTTCAACACGAGTCCGGTATCCACGTCCACGGGCTCCTGAAAGACGTCGCCACCTACCAGCCGTTCGCACCCGAGACCGTGGGCCGCGGGCCCGCCGCATTCGTCATCGGCAAGTTCACCGGCAGCACAGGCCTGCAGCATCTGCTGGCCGCCGCCGGGATCAAGATCAGCCGCAGCCAGGCGGCCCGCCTGCTGCCGCAAATCCAGGCAGCCGCCAGCCGCCGGGGCAGGGCGCTGGCAATGCCCGAGGTCCTGCACCTGTGCCGTCAAAGCTTGGCAGCCTCGGCCGCAGCGAGCGGCCCAGCCGGTATCGCGGTTGGCCGGATCAGCGATAGAGCTTGTAGTCGATGTTGAATTTTTTGGCCTTGTAGCCGAACTTGCGGGTCGTGGTCTTGAGCATTTCGGCGGCCTGGGTGGTGTTGCCGCGGGTGTTCTTGAGGGCGTCGATCAGCATTTCACGCTCGAGATTCTCTACGGCCTCCTCCAGGGAGCGTTTGGGCAGGGTGTCGGACTCCTTACCGGTCTGCAAGGTGGGCGGAAGGTGGTAGCTGTGGATGGCCCCCTCCTCGCAGAGCAGCACCGCGCGCTCGATGCAGTTTTCCAGTTCACGGACGTTGCCGGGCCAGTGGTAGGCCATCATCATGTCGATCGCCGGGGTGGAGAAGCGCATGATCTCCTTCCCGTTTTCACGGGCATATTTTTCCAGGAAAAAATCCGCCAGCAGCAGGATGTCGGTTTTGCGCTCCCGCAGGGGCGGCATGTAGATGGGAAAAACATTGAGCCGGTAATAGAGATCGCCGCGGAAGGTCTCCTCCTCGACGGCCTGCTCCAGGTTCTTGTTGGTGGCCGCTACGATGCGCACGTCGGAGGCGATGGTCTTGTGGCCGCCGACGCGCTCGAACTCCTTTTCCTGAAGGACCCGCAGCAGCTTGGCCTGCACGTTGAGGTCGATTGACCCGATCTCGTCCAGAAAGATGGTCCCCTTGTTGGCCATCTCGAATTTGCCCAGCTTCTGCTTGATGGCGCCGGTGAAGGCCCCCTGTTCGTGGCCGAAAAGTTCGCTCTCGATCAGGTTGGCGGGCAGGGCCGCGCAGTTGACCTTGACGAAGGGGCGCTTGGAGCGCAGGCTGTTGTAGTGGATGGAGTTGGCCACCAGCTCCTTGCCGGTGCCGCTTTCGCCGCGCACCAGGACCGTGGCGTTGCTCTTGGACACCTGGGAGATCATCTGAAAGACCTCGCGCATCTTGTTGCTGTTGCCGATGATGTTGGTGATGCGGTACTTGTTCTTGATCTCCTCGCGCAGTCGCCGGTTTTCCTCCCGCAGGTGCTCTTTTTCCATGCGGATGGTCTCGAGATTGATCACATGGCTGGCCACCATGGCCGCGACCACCATCAACAGCTTTTTGCCCTCCTCCAGCGAATAGGTTTCATCGAACTCCTTGTCGATGCATAACGCCCCCACCACCTGGCTGCTCTTCTTGATGGGCACGCAGATAAAGGAGACCTCCTTTTGGGGGCTGTTCCTGCGGCTGGCGGTGCGATCGAGAAAAAGGGGCTCCTCGCTGATTTTGGGCACCGCCACCGCCTTGCCGGTCTGGATCACCCGGCCGGTGATGCCCTCGCCCACGCGGTATTTGCCCCGCTCCATGGCGCTGCGGGTGAGGCCGTGGGCGACTTCGATGGTGATTTCATCCCGGAAGGGATTGAGGATCGTAATGGTTCCCCGGACCATGCCCATGGTGTTGGAAAGGATGTCCAGCACCTGATAGAGGGATTTTTTCAGATCGAAATGTTCGTTGAGGGCTTTGCTGATCTCGTAGAGAAGCGAGATATCTTCAATCTTTTTTATTTCAGGCTGCATTGCAGATAACCCAGAAAGTGCCCAAGCGGGGCAGTCATAACAAAACTGAAAACCGTTCCAACTTTTCTAACAAATTTGTAATCAAAACAAAAGAAAAAGAAATCTTTTGAATCGGGGGAAGACTAAAAAAGCGGGAAAAAAACGGGGGGGGGGTGCTGGGTGGGTGTTCGGCAAGGCGGCCGGCGGGTCAACCCGGCGGTGCCAACCCCGCCTCCGCGAGTTGCGCCACAATACAGGTCACCAGACTGTCCGGCGTCCGGTCGCGGCAATCGATCAGCAGGTGAGCATAGCGGCGGTAGAGCGGCTGGCGCTCGCGGTAGAGATCGGCGATGGTCTGTCCGGGCGCCCGCAGCACCCCCCGGGTTTTGAGGTTGCTCAAGCGCAGCATCAGACGCTCGGCGTCCAGCTCCAGATGCACAATAGCGCCCATGGCGCCCAGATGGGCCATCGCCCGGCGGCTGTAAACCACGCTGCCGCCGGTGGCGATCACGTGGCGGGAGCAGGCCAGGGCCAGCACACAGCGCTCCTCAACCTCACGAAAGCCCACCACCCCGTCTTGGTCGATGATCGCCTGCAGGCTGCGCCCCTGGGCGGCCTGGATGCCGATATCCGTGTCGTGAAAGGACAGCCCCAGCTGCTTTGCCAGCAAGACCCCGACGGTGCTTTTGCCCACACCGGGCATGCCGATCAAGATCACGTTGGACCGGCGGGCAGCTTCGGTTTGCGGCAAGGTCGGCATCACGGATTTCGGTCCTCATCTTTTTTAAAATCCTAACAAAATTCTAACATAGGGTGATTAACATGCCGCCCGTTGAAGATCAAAGGCAATCCACAGTTTGAACTCACCGGGGGGCAAGACATGATTTCTGAAACCTTCGATTTCGCGGCCTTTATCGATTCCATCGAAAACCGCCGGTTCAGCGAAATCCTCTACCTGGTGGAGCAGGAGGCCACCGCGGCGGAACGGCTGCTCTACCGGCGCAAAATTTCGCTGACCGACTACGCCAACCCTTCCGTTCAGTACGTGCTCACCCTCAAAAAATTTCTTGAATTCATGCGCTTCAGCATCAAACCGGTCAGAAGCCAAAAGGAGCGCTACCGCAAATTTCAAGCGGCGCTCCAATCCCTGCGCCGCCAAAACCCGATGGCCCTTCGGCGGCTGCCTCGAAACAACGACGCGCGCACGCCTCATGCCCACGCCATCTGAAGGCTGACCGGCTGCGGCTCAGGCCGACTCCTGCAATTTGGCCATCATCGCCGCCTTCATTTTTTGGGTCACATGGGCCCGGTCGTGGCCCTGCCCCAGGCGCTCGCCCAGAAGCCGGCCGGCGTCTGCGGCGGCCTGCATCACCGCCGGCTGGCGGCTGACATCCGGAATCATCTCGGGGGTGATCCGGACGCCTTCGCCGTAGAGCATGCGGGGCAGCCCCACCTGGCAGGTCTCGCCGAAGCCGCAGCTGAAACAGGAGGCGGCGCCCTGACCGGAGACCTTGGCCACGGTTTCGATGAAATTGTAGAGAAAAAATTTCTCGATCTCATCGGCGGGCATCTTGCCGCTGCTGCCCCCGACCCCCACCGCGACCCCCAGCTTGCCCCAGAGGGTGTCGCCCTCCTGATGACGAAACTGGAACCAGCGTTCCAGAAAGGCATGGGTCTGGGCGTTGATGCCTGAATAATAGTTGGGCGCCCCGATGACGTAGGCGTCGGCCGCAACGATTTTATTCCGCAGCCAGCGACAGTCGTCCTCGACCTTGCAGATGTTGTCCTTGACACACCCCAGGCAGGCAATACAGCCGGCGATGGACTTGCCCCGCAGCGAAATCAACTCCCACGCGCACCCGCTGTTTTCCAGCACCGTCGTTACCAGTTTGTAGACCCCCGACTGTTTTTCCTTGCGGGGGCTTCCCGCAATACCCAGAATTTTCATGTGAGCACCTTTCACGCAAGGGGTAAAAGACCGCCCAGCCCGCAGGCCGGCGGAAAAGGCGTTGCCTTGCCAGACCGATTCATGCCAGAATTTTGATTATGATTCAGATCACCCCGCTGCTTGCCATCTGTGAAAGCTGCCTGCAGCTGACGTTCACCGGCGCATCCGGCCCCGGGGGCCAGAACGTCAACAAGGTGGCCACTGCAGTCCAACTGCGTTTCGACATCCAGGCCTGCGAGGACCTGCCGCCCGCGGTGCGGGCGCGGCTGACGGTCCTGGGTGGATCGCGGGTTTCGCGCGACGGGGTTCTGATCATCGACGCCCGACGCTTCCGAACCCAGGAGCATAACCGCGCCGATGCCGTCGCGCGTTTGGTGGCGCTGATCCGCCGGGCAACGCGCACACCCAAAGTGCGCCGCCGGACCCGCCCCACCGCCGCCGCCCGCCGCAAGCGGCTCGCGTCCAAACACCGGCGCGCCCTCCTCAAGGAAACCCGACGACCGGTGGGCCGCAACGACACCTGAGCCCCCGGTGGTGCAGCCCATTGATGCGGGGGGTTCAGACCAAAGGGGTGAAGAGGGCGGCGCCGCGGCGGCGCCGCCCCGTTGCGAACGTTTATTTGATGGGCGAGGGCTTGCAGAGGTGCCCGGCCGCCATCGCCACGCGACCGCAGCCATCGCAGACATACTTCATTGCCGCCAGCTTGTCTTTGCAGACATGCCGGGGATCAACCTGGGGCGCGCCGCAGAAGCTGCACTTGGATGCGTCCCCGCAGGGGTTGCAGAGGTGCCCCGGAGCATCCGCAACGGCGCCACAATTTTTACAGGTGTAGGCCATATGCTGTCCTCCTTTCCCGTGGCCGGCGACGCCAAGGCGCGCGCCACGATCTAGTGCCAATTAAAATTGCACCCCGTCAGCCCAAAGTCAACAGCGCGGCGAGGGAGAGCGCCGGACAGCGATGGATCGTAGAAACCCCCGCCCCTTTCGGCCGCGGGTCACAACAGATGGACCGGTAAAAGGTAAAAAATCGGACAGTTTCGTAAAAAAGCCAAGTTTAAGGCGCGCAAATCTCAGCGGCGTGAGGCGTACTACTTTACGCTGCAGCGACTTCGAGATGCAGCGCAACGCGGAAATTGGGTTTTTTTTACGGAACTGTCACAACAGGCCGCTGGCCAGCTCGGAAAGCTCCGAGCGCTCCCCCTTCTCCAGGGTGATGTGGGCATAGAGCGGCTGTCCCTTCATCTTTTCGATCAGATAGCTCAGCCCGTTGGTCTGGCTGTCCAGATAGGGATGGTCGATCTGAAAAATATCGCCGGTGAAAACAATCTTGGTGCCTTCACCGGCCCGGGTGATGATCGTTTTGACCTCGTGGGGGGTGAGGTTCTGGGCCTCATCGACGATGAAGAACGCTCTGACGATGCTGCGCCCCCGGATATAGGAAAGCGGCGTAATGACGATTTTCTCCTCGTCCAGGTATTCCCTGACGGCCCGGTGGCGCGGATTTTCAGGGGGAAACTGGTTCTGTATGACCGACAGGTTGTCAAACAGCGGCTGCAGGTAGGGATCCAGTTTGGAGTTGATGTCTCCGGGCAGGTAGCCGAGATCGCGGTTGCTGAGCGGAACGGTGGGCCGGGCGATCAGGATCTGGCGGTAGTGGCGCTTGTTCTCCAGGGCGGCGGCCAGGGCCAGCAGGGTCTTACCGGTGCCGGCCTTGCCCGACAGGGTCACCAGGGGAATGTTGCGGTTCAGAAGGGCGTTCATGGCGAAGAACTGCTCCACGTTGCGGCCCTTGATGCCGAAGCAGACCCGGTTTTCCACCCGCCGGATTCGGTCGGTGGCGCGGTCGAACATCCCCAGTGCGGATTTGCTGCCATTGCGCAGGATCAAAAATTCGTTGGCCAGAAAATCGGGCTGTGCCGCCACCGCTTTCGGACTGATATCGAAGGGCTCTTCGAAAAGCCGGTCGATTACGGCGCCGGGAACGGCCTCGACGGTGCGGCGTCCTTTGTAAATTTCAGCGATATCACGCACCCGGTCCGTGGTGTAGTCCTCGGCCATCAGCCCCACCGATTTGGCCTTCATGCGCAGGTTGACGTCCTTGGTTACCAGGACGACTCCCTGAAAATGGTGCTTTTCCGCAAGGTGATAGGCGGTGTTGAGAATGTGGTGATCCGGTTTGGCGCCGGAAAAACTGTCGTGCAGGTCTTGGTGAAACGCTTTTTCCAAGCAGATGGAGATCTTGCCGCGACCCGGTCCGATGGCCACCCCGCCGTTGAACAATTTTTCACCGGTCAGGGTGTCCAGGGCGCGCACAAATTCACGCGCATTGCAGTTGATAATCTCCTTTCCCCGCTTGAACCGGTCCAATTCCTCCAAAACCGTGATGGGAATCACGACATCGTGCGCTTCGAACTGATAGATGCAGGAACTGTCGTGAAGAATGACGTTGGTGTCCAGAACGAAAATCTTTGTGGTCTGCAGGGTCATGGCACCTCCCACGCTGAAAGGTTTGCGGGCGACCGCGCCGCATCGATTGGGGCGCCACCAGGTGGCCTGCCCCATCATCTTTTTTAGGCCCGCTTTGTTTGATTTTCATTAAAACCCCGCTGAAAACCGTCGCCGCAAGCGGTTTAAGACCTCAAATCCGGCTTCTTTTCACCAACTATTAACCCCCACCTAATGCCCACCTAACCGCCGATCTGATACCCTGCGCGCAACCCCAACCGAGAGCGGAAAGGCACTCATGGCACCTTCCCGATACCCCCACGCCCTGAAAAGCAGCGCAGCCGAACTGGCCTCGCGCATTCAGCGGCTCTATGGTCAGGAAAACCCGCTGCTTCAGCAGCAGGCCTACGACCTCATCCTGGGCGCCTTGTGGGCTCTCCGCGACGAGCACATCACAACAGGCGCCGCCGGCGCCTGCCAGGAAAAGGGCCAATGACGCCACCGGCATCTGGACCACACCCCTCGCAAAAGGAGGAAGTTGACATGCGCGTCGATCTTCACGTTCACTCCCGTTTTTCGCGTCACCCCTCCCAGTGGTTTCTGAAAAAAATCGGATGCCCGGAAAGTTTCACCGATCCCCTTAAAATCTACCAGAACGCACGCCGAAGCGGGATGTCGCTGGTCACCATCGCCGACCACAACACCATCGAGGGGGCCCTGGAAATCGCTCACCTGCCGGACACCTTTATAAGCGAGGAGATCACAGCTTACTTTCCCGAGGACCGCTGCAAAGTGCATGTGCTGGCCTACGCCATCTCCGAGGCGCAGCACCGGGAATGCCAGCGGCTGCGCTTCAACCTCTACGAACTGGTGGCCTATCTCAACCGGGCCGGGATCTGCAACGCCATTGCCCACCCGCTGTATGCCGTGAATGACAGGCTGAGGCTGTCGCATTTCGAACGGCTGCTGCTGTTGTTCCGCAACTTCGAGCTCAACGGCGCCCGCAGTCCGCGACTCAACACGATCATCAGGCGGGTTCTCGCCGGTCTGACGGCGGCCGAGATGGCGCGCCTGGAGGAGCGCCACCAGGTGGCCGCCACAGGGCCGAAACCCTGGCGCAAAAACGTGGTGGGAGGTTCGGACGACCACAGCGGCCTCAATATCGCCCGCACCTTCACCACGGTGGAAGGGGCGGATTCGGTAGCGGCCTTTTTCGCGGGCATCGAAAACCATCGGGCCCAGGTGCATGGGGAGCCCGCAACCCCCGCAACCATGGCCCACAATCTGTACGGCATCGCCTACCAGTACTACAAAAAGCGTTTCAACCTCGGCCGCTATGCCCGCAAAGATCTTCTGATCCAATTTCTCGATCAGGTCCTCGACCCCACCTGGCCCCAGAGCGGGGGCTTGGTGTCCCGCATCTACCATTTCTGGCAGTACCGCCGGCGGCCCAAAACAGCGGCGGCCGGCGCCCCCTCCCTGGTCGTCCAGATCAAGGCCGAAACCCGCCGCCTGCTTCAGAGAAACCCGGATCTGCTGGTTCTGCCAACGCCGGATGCCGAGGAGCGGCGCCCTCTGGAAAAAACCTGGCAGCGCTTCGTCAATCAGGTATCCAACGCCCTGGTCTGCCAGTCCGCCGATCACCTCCTGAACCACCTGGCAGGGGCCAACTTGTTCCGCATCTTTCAAACGCTGGGCTCCGCCGGCGGCCTCTACACCCTGATGGCGCCCTATTTTCTGGCCTACGCCCATTTCACCAAGGACCGTTGCCTGGGCAAGGCCGTGGAGAGGCGCTTTGCGCTCAGCCCAACAGCCGCCAGCTCCGAAAAAGCGGTGGCCCAGTTCACGGATACGTTCTACGACGTCAACGGCGTCGCACTCACCCTGCAGCAACAGGTGGCCACAGCCCGTCGTCAAGGCAAGCCCCTGACGGTCATCACCTGCGACCCGGGGCAGCATGCGCTCGGCGATGGGATCCGCAATTTCAAGCCGGTGAGGGTTTACGATCTGCCCGAATACCCCCAGCAGAAACTCCACCTGCCGCCTTTTCTGGACATCCTGGGCTACTGCCACGACAGCCACTTCGATCAGATCCACAGCGCAACACCTGGGCCCGTGGGGTTGGCCGCCCTGGCCATCGCCCGCATTCTCAAGCTGCCCATCAGCGGCACCTACCACACCGCCTTCCCCCAGTATGCCCGTTTTCTCACCGCTGATGACGCGCTGGAGGATCTCACCTGGAAATTCACCCTCTGGTATTACGACCAGATGGACATGATTTACGCACCATCCCAAAACACCAGGGCCGAATTGGTCCAAAAAGGCATCCGGGAGGACAAAATCAGGGTTTACCCGCGGGGAATCGACATTCAGAAGTTTCACCCAGCCAAACGCAACGGGTTTTTGCGCCGCCGCTTCCAGATCGACCACAGGACCGTGCTGCTCTATGTGGGGCGGGTGTCGCGCGAAAAAAACCTGCACCTCTTGGCGCAGGCCTTCCAGGAATTGGCCGCCCAAAACGCCGGGGTCTGTCTGTTGGTGGTGGGCGACGGCCCTTACCTGGAGGAGATGAAACGGACCACCCGGGGGTTGCCCTGTTTTTTCTGCGGCTACCTCACGGGTGAAGAACTCGCCTGCGCCTACGCCTCCAGCGACATTTTCGTCTTTCCCAGCACCACCGACACCTTCGGCAACGTGGTGATGGAGGCCCAGGCCTCGGGGCTGCCGGTGATCGTCAGCGACGAGGGCGGCCCCTGTGAAAACATGCTGCCCGGTGAAACCGGTCTGATGGTCCCGGGCGACGATGTCGCAGCCCTCACCAAGGCCATGCGGAAACTGGCGGCCACCCCCCAGGAGGCCGCCCGAATGGGTCGGGCCGCGCGGCGTTATATGGCCGAGCGCTCCTTTGACGCGGCTTTTGACCAGACCTGGCACCTTTACCAGCAAATGACGACGGCACACGATGCGGCCGCCTGAAGTTGCCAAGCTGACAACCGTCACAGGATTGGCCCATGGGCTCCGGAAAAAAACAAGGCCACATCCGGCCCGTCTTTCGGCCCGTCACCGGTGTTACATCCGCTGACCTTTAGCGGGGTATGCACCGACAAATGGGTCTGGTCGAGGAACCAAAGTCCGGCGCCGTATGGTGGAAATTTTTTAGCGCGAATCTAACCAAAAGCTAACAATTCCGGTATAAGAGAATTTTAGGCGGCTTTTCGCACCGCGCTCCGCCAAACCATTCATTTTGGAGACTGCCCAACGATCCCATCAGGCTGAGGGCGACAAAATCGCGCCGCTTTGCAGTTCGTCTCTGCGCGAAGCCCACGCCTGCCGAGAGCCCGTGGCGGAGCCCGGAGACCGGTTTGTGTTGGCCGAACGCTTTTTAAGATCTGGAGGAAACAGATGCCCGTTCATCTGCAAAGAGAGCTGGACAAGATCAAGAAGTCGATTCTAACCCTGGGGGGCATGGTGGAAGAGCGCGTGCGCATGGCCGCCGAGGCTATCGAAAACATAGACGCTGATCTCGCCCGCACGATTCTCAAGACGGACTATGAAATCGATGAAAAGGAAGTCGAAATCGAGGAGGATTGCCTCAAGATTCTGGCCCTGCACCAACCGGTGGCGGTGGATCTCAGATTTCTGGTCGCTGTCATCAAAATCAACAACGATCTGGAGCGGATCGGAGACCAGGCGGTCAATATCGCCGAGCGGGTGGAAATCCTGGCCAAGAAAAAAGGCGTCGATTTCCGTTTTGACTACGGACCGATGGCCCAAAAAGCCGAGAATATGCTCAAAATGAGCCTAGATGCGCTGGTCAACATGGATGTGGATCTCGCCTTCAAGGTCCTCGTGATGGACGATGAGGTCGATCGGATCAAGGATGAAGCCTATGACCTGATCAAGGCCGCCCTCCAAAAGCAGCCCGAGCGCACGGGCTATTTCATCAACCTGCTGCTCATTTCGCGCCACCTGGAACGCCTTGCGGACCATGCCACCAACATCGCCGAGGAGGTCATTTACCTGATCGAGGGAGAAATCATCCGCCATCAGGATATCGATGAGCTGACCTGAGGAAACCCCGCGAGAGACACGGGGGTCCTGCTGAAGCCCATCGCCCCCGTCTGATGCCGGATGGGGTTTTGACCGCGGTGGCGGCCCCCACTCCGGTGCCATAGCCGTACAGTTGGCGCTTGGCCAGGTGTGGGTGGACTATGCGAACGGCACCGCGCGGGGCGAAAACTTCTCCCGCCTCGGTTTCCCCCCCGCACGTCAAGAACCTGCCCGCTCCCCTGAACCCCCCCGACAATCTGCACCAAAATGTGCTTGGCGTTGCCCAGCCCCAGCGGTCCAGCCGCCGCGCCATTCTGCACGCGACTTGATTTCCGCGAGCTCATCGCCTAAAATCAAAACTGATGAAATAACGGCTGGCCGGCGCGTCCGGTGGCGGTGAACGATCCATTTCTGAGGAACTCAAACCCATGTTGTTTAAAAAAAGCCCCGATCGCAGCGATGCTCCCAAACGCAGGCTGGAGGATCAGCAAAGCGACAAGCCCACCATTATCGCCGCCACCACCACCATTGAGGGTACTCTCAGCGGGAGCGGCACCCTGCACATGGCCGGCATCTTGAAAGGCGACGTGCGCTGCGCGGGATTGGTCTGGATCAGCGAAAGCGGAAAAATCGAGGGCTCCGTGCATGCCGCAGGCCTGATTGTGGCCGGGCAAATCAACGGCAGCATCGAATCCACCGAAAAGACGGAGCTGCGCGCCGGTGCACGGGTCGTGGGCGATATTCGCTGCGCCAAAATCGCCGTGGCCGAGGATTGTTTTTTTCAGGGAGAAATCCAAATGCCCGACGGCCCGGGAGGCCATCTGACCTTTACCGAAAAACGCCAAAAGGGTTCCTGACACCTTTATTCAGGGTCGCGGTAATCAACAATTCCGCACGATGGCACGGGATTTTGGACCATCACCACGGCAAGCACGGTCAGCCAAAGCGTGATATGTCTCGCCGGATGCATCACCGGCGACGGGTCAGAAAACCGGCAGGAGGTGGGGATTTTTGCCGGGGCCATAGCGATTTGCCGGCGGGAGGGGTTGGCTGAAAAAATCAAACAGCGCCCTGGTCTTGAAACCAGGGGCCGGGAAAATTCCGTGGGGCATCGGAGGCCCCCAGGCCAAAGGCGCTGGATTACCGCATGAAGCAGGTGCCATCCTGCCGGCTGAAGACCATGCGCCGGTTAAACAGCGGCTTCAGCCAGGTCAGGAAGGATACTATCGAACCATCATTCGTTTTCGTACTTGAAGGAAAGATTGACGCGCGCCCGGAAGGCTGTCGCCACGCCATTTTCGACCTTCATGTCCAGTTTCGAAATTTCTGCAACTCGCAAGTTTTTGAGGCTTTTGCCGGCCGTTTCAACGGCATTTTTTGCGGCCTCCTCCCAAGAGTTCGTGCTGGTGCCAACGAGTTCGATAACCTTGTAAACACTAGTGCTCATAACTTCCTCCTTTCGTTCATTGGCTGTGGGTTGACTTCAGCTGCTGGACCAATGGCCTGAAAAAGCCTTACCCCATCAAACGCTGTAACGCTTAAAAAAAGAGCGGAAACCCCCGCTTTTCGATTGAGCGGGCGCCTAAAATGAAGAACGAGGCACGGAAGTGGCAATTGCAGGGCAAAATTGAAGATCGGATTCAGAAAACCCAATTTCGCCCACGACCAGACCAAGGGGCTTCCCTGGCGTCGGGGTGCGGTGGACGACCTTACCTGCCAACGAAACCCACGGCAGATTGATAATGTAAAGGTTTCCGGAGCCAAAAGAATCGATCGCCAACCTTGATTTGTTTTTAACAAGTACCACAACGATAAGCGCAAAGTCAACCGGCAATGACACCGGTTTAAACGGCTGCGGCCGTTAACCGCTTGGGGGACGCATTAACCCCGCCATCGCCGGCCTTGCCTGCCAAAAGATGTTCCAGGGCTGCCAACCGCTTTTTCTGAGCATGCACACAGGAGGCGATTGACGCCAGGTTCTCGCCGGGATAGGGGGTCTGCCGGGCAATTTGAAGGCAGAGACGCATGCCGGCCTCGATATTGGCCCGGATGCCCGCCAAACGTTCCACCTCGCGGGCACTCCCGTCGGTCGCTTCGATCAGTTTTTCGAAATAATCGACCGTCATGACCAACTCTTTGGCAAACATATGGGGACGTTCAACCGGCACCAGGGACGCCCCGCGACCATAAAAATGGTCGATCATTTCCTGCAAGCTGTAAATCCGATTGAACCAGGCGATATTCGGGCCGGGACAGACGGCCTGGGGCGCAGTGGCCCCGGAGGCCTTCAGACCCAGCGCGATCAGGGCCGAATTGCCAAGCTGTTCACAGAGGCAGGCCTTGTTGACGGCCGCCCGGCGCATCACCGCCTTCACTTTGCTTGACGTCTTCAGGGCCTCGATTTCGGCCAATTTCAGCCGCTGATATTCTTTTGATGCCGTGCACATGAAGGGTGCGTAATCCGAGTTGAGGGCGAGAATCCCCTTGGTGCAATTAGCCCCGGGGCTTGCGGAAGCCCCTTTTTTTTCAATCCATCTTTCCGAGCCGGAATTGCGGACGTTGTTGAAGGGCACCCCAAGGGGCGAAACATCACTGATGTAAAGATCCTCCTCTCCTGCCTGGCTGAGAAGTTCGCGGGTTTGGTCATCCACCCGTGTAACCTCCGGCACCAGCAGAAAGGGCGTGGCAACACCGATGAAATCCATTTCAAAATCGTTTTGCAGCCGCAGAATTTCACCATGGGTGCCGATTCCCCCCTGAACCGTGACCAGGGGCGCGGTAGCGCCCTCCGCTATGCGGTAATCCCATCCCTGTTGATCGTAAAAGGCCCGTATCGCCGGCTGGAATTCCTCTGCCAGGCGGCTGCGGTAGGCCTTGAATTCCTCGAGCAGATCGGGAAGTAATTTGCCCGCTGAAAAAAAGGCATGACCGCCGCAGTTCAATCCCGACTCGATCCGATATTCGGCGACTTCGAGGCCCTTCTTGGCCAGAAACTTACCCTGAATCAGGGCCGAGCGAAAATCACTGACCTTCAGGATGATCCGTTTGCGGATCTGGCCGTCGGCGTCACGGTAAAAATCAGGAAACCGCGTCAGGTAACTGAACAGCCCCTTGTTGACCCCGGCCGAGAAAACCATGGCGGAGTTGAGTTCGCTCTGGGCAAACCCTCGAAGGGCGCTCTTGGCGTCGCTGAACTCCTCCCCCAAGGGCTGACCGGAGGGCGAGCAGCGGGGGCGGTCCAGGCGCACCATCAGATTAACATCGATTGCACCGGCAGTCATTCGATCGGTCAGCTGCTGCTCACGGCGCTGCCGCTGCGGCCCTGGCGGCATGGCCAACAAGTCCCGGTAGGCGATTTTAAGGGGTGCCGTCTCCGGCAGCAGGTCGAAATATTTCTGTTTTTCGTTTTCTTCAAAAAACGGCAGCCGTTTGGTTTCGTCGAGTTTTCGATCGACAATCTTTTTTACCAGATTGAGATACGCGCTTATCCGCTGCGCACGGCAATCCGGTGCTGTTGAACGGATTTCGTCAAAGGACCAATCGAACTGGCGCGCGTAGAACTGGCGCAACTTCTCCAACAAAATGTCATCGAGAATTGAAATCACCGAGGTGATACCCAGGTGGGCCACCCGAATGGGGGTGTCGGCCGAATATCCGGTTCCCATTACCGGAATGTGCAGATAATGTCCGTCTTTTCTCATGCTTCGATTCTCCCCCGCGATGGGGGTCTGTGATGAACGGACCCCAGTAGTGAACGCGTTTCTGCGCCCGTTATGAAATAAGATAGGAATCTTACGTGAAATCGGGTAAGAGAAAAAGCCATAGGGGGGTTTTTACAAAACTTTTACATGACCGGCCTTATGCCTTCACACTGCACCCCATATCGCCGGTTTGGCAGGAGTAAGCTTCGCATGTATCGCTCCAAGTGGTTTTTTCATCCGGTTTTTGTCTTTATCTGCTCAACCCTTGCCCTGGGACTGTCCTTATTTCTCTATATTTACTGGTACATCGCCGTGAGCCAGGGCCTCAATGCCCTCATTCAGAATTTCAACCTGGACCGCGACCAGGTCCTCGAGCCCCAAACCTGGCTGGTCATTCTGGTTCTCAGTCTGCTGGTGGGCCTGATTCTGCTGGGAATATTCATCATTTTTGTCTATAATCAAAAAATTATCATGCTTTACCGGCTTCAGCACAATTTTATCAACAACTTCACCCACGAACTCAAGACCCCGGTAACCTCGATTAAATTGTATCTGGAGACCTTTCTCAAGCACGAACTTCCCCGGCCGGATCTCATCCGGTATACCGGCTTCATGCTCCAGGACGTCGCCCGGCTATCGGACAACATCAACCGGATTCTGAACCTCGCCAAGATCGAAACCAAGACCTACAGCGGTGAGTTCGTCATATTGGACTTGGTCACGGTGGTGGAACGCTTCAGCCGCAACAACAGTCATCTATTTCGCAACTGCCTCATAACGATACAAAACCCCGGCGGTCGGGCCTTTCTTTATCGCATCAACGTGAGCCTGTTCGAAATGCTGCTGATGAACCTGATCACCAACGCTATTAAATACAACAATTCCGAAACCCCCAAAGTCGAAATCACTTTTTTGCAGCGCAAACACAAACTGCTGCTTCAGTTTAAAGACAATGGTTTGGGGATTCAAAAAACTGAGCTTCACAAAATTTTTCGAAAGTTCTATCAGGTGGGGAGTTCGGAAAACCTGGCGGTTCGGGGCAGCGGATTGGGACTGTATCTCGCCCAGAATGTGGCCCGGATTCACAAGGGGCGCCTCAGCGCCCAAAGCCCTGGCCCGGGTTTGGGCGCCGTCTTTACGTTGGCCCTGCCGTTTCACGATTGAAATCAACCAAATGCAGGCACTATCCCCGCCCGCGTGCACCTGGCTGTCAGAAACGGCAGCGCCCTTTGAAACATTGCATTTTAAACCGTCATCAGGTGTGAAGGAAGGAAAATGGCTACCAAACGGATCCTGGTCATCGAGGACGACCGCCATATCGCCGAAGGGTTGAAACTCAACCTGGGTCTACAGGGGTATGATGTGGTGGTGGCCGGCGACGGGGTGAGCGGACTTCAGGAATGGCGACGCATCCGGCCCGACCTGATCGTTCTGGATATCATGCTGCCGGGTATTGACGGGCTGGCCATTCTGCAAAACATTCGCCTGGAGGATGAAAAGGTCCCCATCCTGATTTTATCGGCGAAAAGCGGGTCGGACGACAAGGTGAAAGGGCTGGCCTACGGGGTCGACGATTACCTCTCCAAACCGTTTAATCTCGAGGAATTCCTGCTGCGGGTCGAGCGGTTGCTGACCCGGTCCGCCTGGAGCCAAGGAGACGCCCCAGCCGAGGATTCCGGCAGGACCTTCAAAACCTTCCGCTTGGGCGACAATTTAATTGACTTCTCGACATTGACGGCCGACTGCAAATTTGGCAGGATCAGACTAACCGAACAGGAGGCCACACTTCTGAAGCTTTTTTTGAGCCAGCCGGGAAAGCCGTTGTCGCGCAAAAAACTGCTTGAATTGGCTTGGGGCTATACCCACAAAGTTTCCACCCGAACGGTGGACAATTTTATCGTTCGCTTTCGGAAATACTTCGAGGCCAACCCCCGCAAACCGGTTTTTTTTAAAAGCGTTCGTTCCATCGGCTATCTCTTCGATCCGGATGGAAAATAGCCCGATCCAGGGGGGATCGGACTTTCCACCCCCGAATTTTGGTCCAAACTCCACACAAACCCTTGCCCTGTAAGGATTTCAGAAAAAACACCGTCATTTCCCCAAATTTTAACGTTCATCCCCACCCCCATAGCCAAGACCATGTTTGGATAAAAAACCCGATTTTGGGGATTTGGATTCGAATTTTGAGATTTGATGGTTTCGAACGAGGGCAGGTGCGGGCCGCATGGAGGGAATGAAAACGGGATCCGACCGCCCTCAGCGATCGAACCGTTTTTTTAAAATGACACACGACCAGTTGTGTTGGGTTTCTCGATATAAAAGATCGACAGCCCCAACGGAATAGAAGGATAAAAGCTGGGGGACCTCGCCCGGACGAATTCCAGAAAAAATTAAAACCGCCTCCGCGCAGGCCGCATCCAGTATGTCGTACCTGAGATCCACCAGTGTCGGTAATCGCAGGTTGGCGGTTACCAATACTGCATTTTGATTGGGGGGCGGATGCGGGCAAGCCAAAACGGCAATGCGCCCCGACAACCCGTTCAGCGACACGTTACGCCGGGCTTCCCAACGGGCGCACGGGTCGATTTCGGTGGCCAGGACCCGCTGAAGACCAAACCTTGCGGCGGCAATGGCCAAAACCCCCGTTCCGGTTCCAAGGTCAATCCCGATTCCGGCCGCCCCGGTCAGCAATTTCAGGTGGCGACCAAAGCACCACTCCATGGCCTCAAGCGCCAAGCGTGTACTCGGGTGTTGCCCACCACCAAAGGCCACACCGGGCTCGATGGTAATGACCTTTTGATCATCCATTTCCGGAAAGGCCGTTTGGGGCGGCTTCAAAACAATGGTTTCGGTAATTTGGACCGGTCGGGTATAGGCCCTTTCCAGAAATGAAGTGCCGTGCTTATAGCCGTAACACAGGACCCCCTGATCCACCAGCAGGCGCACCACCTCCCGGGCCTCCCCCCGGGTCCGCTTTCCCCCGGCGGAAAGGCGTTCCAACAGAAAGCGCGGGGTTATCCGACCATTTTCGGATGCCACCCAGTCCAAGGCTTCCCGAATCTCTGTTGCGGGGAGTCGATTTGCCTTCACGGCCCCGCCTAGCGCCGACCACCGCCGGGCTTTTCGGCCCCTTCCCGGTCCAACAGGTCGCGATACCAGCAGGAAAATTCAAACATGCCCAAAAAGCGCTCGTCATTGTTTATGATTCCCAGCGCCAGCTCCAGCACACCGCGGCCATAGGCGTTGGAATATTCTTCCATTTTTCGTGATTGAAGAAACTCCCGGATCAGCATTTGGGATGTACGCCGCGTGGTGTCGCGACGAATTTCGATGGGGTCTTTCGGCTCCTGAAAGGGGTCCCATTTTTCGTAGCCTTTCTTGAGAATATGGTTCCGACGCCTGGCCGACATGCTTTCAAATATCATCTTCTTGCGGTGCTCTTGCTCAACGGTGAGCTTTGCCATTATGACCTCCCCGGGGAATCTTTTGGATCGGCGGGATCCCGGATTCCCAGATAAATTTCATCATAATCGGTCAAGATGGCCATGGACAAGGGAACCAGTATCTCTCCCAAACCGGAAAACTTGGATTTGATATCTCTCACCAGATCTTTTGAAATTTCGAACAGTTGCCGCTGAATCAAATCCAGGTTGACCGTTGGATACGGCTCGCCCGGCTTAAAAGCGGACAAGCCGCAGGTATGCCCCTTGCCCCCGATGGCCGTCGGAATCCCATAAAGCCGACAGGTAATCGGGCGACGCGCATAGAGCTCACAGCGCGCGTCGTCATTCAGCAACGGACAGCGAACCCGAACATTGGCCAACTCTTCAAAGATCTGATTTTCATCTTTTCCCGATTGGGAATCCCTGTAGGCTTGCCGTTTGATCTTGTAGATGGCCCGATCCGCCGTGTTGGCTTTGGATAAAATCTTCTCTCGCTTTTCACCCTCGAGATTCTTTAAAAA
>JAJDNY010000180.1 GCA_022340425.1 Desulfobacteraceae bacterium
TACGTCTTTTTCTTCCTCGGCGACGGCATGGCCAGTTCGCAGATCCAGGCCACCGAGGCCTACCTGACGACCCTAAACGGCGGATCGGCGACCGTGGCGGCAGACCTCTTAAATCCGGAAAACCGTCTCAACATGAGCAAGATGCGCGTTCAGGGCATGCAGACCACCTACGATGCCGGCGCCCTGATGACCGATTCGGCTTCCGCCGGGACGGCCTTCGCCTGCGGCGCCAAGACCAAGAGCGGCACCATCGGCATGGATGAGACCCTGACCACCGAATTAAAGAGCATCGCCCAGCTCGCCCACGAGCAGGGCAAGAAGGTCGGGATCATCAGCAGCGTGTCGCTGGATCACGCCACGCCGGCGTCCTATTACGCCAGCGTGACCAGTCGCGGTTACATGAACAACATCGCCACCCAGCTGGCCGAAAGCGGCTACGAGTTCTTCGGCGGCGGCGGCCTGGTCGCGCCCACAGGGCCGGCGCGCGATGGCGACACCGGCGAAAACGTTTGGGATCTGCTTACAAAAAACGGCTATACGGTCCTCAATGACCGTGGTGCGATTCTGGATCTGATGGATAACCCCAAAGACAAGGTCGTGTGCATCAATCCCGTGCTGCCGGGTTCTGCCGCGATGCCCTATGCCATTGACAAGCCGGACAAGAACCTTTCCCTGGCGGAAATGACCGAAGTGGCCATCGAGAACCTCTACAGAGATCGCCGGGGCCGTGGCCGGCATCGCGACCGAGGTTTCTTCCTCATGGTCGAAGGCGGCAAGATCGACTGGGCCTGCCACGCCAACGATGCCGTGGCCGCCATCGGCGATATGATAGATTTCGACGACGCCATCGGCGTGGCCCTGGAGTTCATGCGGCAGCACCCGCTGCAAACCCTGGTGGTGGTCACCGGCGACCACGAGACCGGCGGCATGACCATCGGCCACGCTACGACGGCCTATACGGCCTATTACGACCGCCTCATGGGCCAGACCAACAGCTACGAACATTTCGGGATGAATGAGTGGCTGGCTCATAAGGATAAATATTCCGACACTTACCAGCATGCATCTCCCAACAATTTTTTAGAAAACGGCATGGACGGTCTGGTACTTAGTTTTTTTGGTCTTAGTTATGATGATCTCAATGATTACCAGAAGGAACAACTTGAGAGAGCCTATGACTGGTCTATGACCAGGGTGTATGATCCGGTTTCAAAAAAATGGATTGACGGGAGCCATGCGGACGAAGCGGACAAAAACAATCTTCTCTATGGCAATTACGAGCCCATCATCGTGACCATCACCCACATCCTCAACGAGCGCGCCAGCATCGGCTGGACTTCCTATTCCCACACCGGCGTGCCGGTGCCGGTCTTTGCCGAAGGCCGCGAGGCCTTTCGCTTCGCCGGTTTCTACGACAACACCGACATCGCCAAGAAACTGGCCCGGGCCATGGGCATCCGCGCCGAACTGCCGGTGACGAAGTACTAACCGAGCGCCATCGCGGTGAACCCGCGCACCAAAGGGCGCCCCGACTCCCGGGGCGCCCTTTTTCATAACGATCCGATTAAAGGGGGGCAAATGTCGCGCCTGCGGCGGGAATGGCTCTTTTCTCTGGTGATTGCGGCGGTCTGCATCGGGCTGGCCTTTCTCGATTTGGCCCAGTCGCCGCGGGGAACACGCGGTCTGCATGCCCGCGGCCTGATCACCGATGTGGACAACAGCCATGTGCGCCAGAACCTGATCGTCAAGACCGAGGCCCAGGTTCTCACGGTGCGGCTGTTGGACGGCCCCCACGAGGGCCAGACGGTTGCGATCACCAACATGCTGACCGGCAAACTGGAGTTTGACGAATTCTATCAGGCCGGCGCCGTTGTTTTGGTCGAATACGACGCCGTCGACGGCAAGCCCGGCCACGGAATGGCCCGCGGCCACTACCGGCTCCACCTGCAGCTGGCGCTGATCGCGTTTTTCGGCCTGATGCTGCTGGCGGTTGCCGGGGTCACGGGGTTGAAGGCCATGCTTTCCTTCGTTTTCGCGGCCATGCTGCTCTGGAAGCTCTTTTTCCCCATGCTGCTGCGGGGCTGGCCGCCGCTCGCCACCGGTATCGGGGTGGTGGCGCTGCTCACGGCGGTGATCACCTTCTCCGTCGGCGGGCTCAACCGCCGGGGGATCGCGGCCTTCACCGGCGCCATGCTGGGCGTGCTGCTGACCTGCGGGCTGGCGGTCTGGTGCGCCAGGGGGTTCGCCCTCCACGGCGCGGTCCGCCCCTTTGCCGAAAGCCTGCTCTTTGCGGGCTTCTATTCGCTCAACCTGACCGATATCTTCATTGCCAGCGTGTTCATCGCCTCTTCCGGGGCCGTCATGGATCTGGCCATGGACATCGCCGCCAGCATGGACGAGATCAAACGCAAGCACCCGGCGATCGGCTTGGCCGAGCACGTGCGATCGGGCCTGCGGGTGGGGAGGGCGGTTGTGGGTACCATGACGACCACCCTGCTGCTGGCCTATTCCAGCAGCCACATCACCATGTTTCTGCTCTTCATGGCCAAGGGTCTGCCGGCTGCCAACATCCTCAACGCCCCCTTCGTGGCCGCTGAGGTCTTGAACATCCTGGTGGGGAGCTTCGGGCTGTTGACCGTGGCGCCTTTCACGGCGTTGGTGGCAGGCCTGATCTACCGGGAAAGGCCGGAGAAAAAGGCAGCGCGCACTCCCGCGAGACAAACGACCAACCCACTGAAACACGCCAACGTGCCGGCTCTCCGGCGGTCCGTATCCGAATAGGGGCATGCCGACCGGACATGAGCCAGAACCCCAACGCGGCGCCGGGAAACGCTATTCCGCCGCGCCCTCCGTCCTCCCCGGCGCCGTGGCCCGTCCCCGCCTGTGGCGCCCTGCTACCCATCGGGGTCCCTCCCTTGTCCCCCTCAAAAAGAAATTGACAGCCAACCGGTACCGCGCCATAGTCGCTTCATTTCCCTGAACGACCGGAATCGCCGCTGCTCCCGTCGGCGGTCCGTCGTTTGAGGCGGCCTCTGCAACCGGGCGCCGGCCCCCTTGCTGCCGGGCTCGCGATCCGTCACCCCATCGGAACCGACCTCCATGTCAACCCTGGCGATCCTGCGCTTTATCCGTTTCCAGGACATCCTGGACATCCTCTTTCTCAGCATCGTGACCTACCACCTCTACATCTGGTTTCGCGACACCAAGGCCTTCCGGGCGCTGGTGGGTCTGCTGGGGCTGGGGCTGATTTTCACCGCGGCCCGCGCCTGGGGTCTTTTTCTCACCACCTGGATGTTCCAGATTCTCTGGCAGGTGCTGATCATCCTGCTGATCATCCTGTTCCAGCCGGAAATCCGGCAGGTGCTGGAACGCTTCAACCCCCTCAAAAACCTGGGGTGGCCCAAGCTGCCGCCGCCGCCGGAATGGGCCGACCGCTTGGCGGAAGCCTGTTTCGCCATGGCCTGCCTGAGGATCGGGGCGCTGCTGATCATCGAACGCTCAAACCGCGTGGATGAGCTGATCACCGGCGGTATTCCCCTGGAGGCCCCACCGCGGCCGGAGCTGCTGCTCAGCATTTTTCAGAAGGAATCCCCGCTGCACGACGGGGCGGTGGTGGTGCGCCAGGGGCAGATCGTGGAGACGGCCTGTTTCCTGCCCTTGAGCGCGGCGGAAAATCTGCCATCCCATCTGGGGACCCGCCATCGGGCGGCCCTGGGGATCAGCGAGCGCTGCGATGCCTGGACGGTGGTGGTCTCCGAGGAGCGCGGCCAGGTGTCCCTTGCCCGCGAGGGGCAGTTGATTCCGATGACCAGCGCGGGGGAACTTTCCCGGGAGCTTTCAGCGGCCTGCATCGCCACCGCCGCACCGCAGGTGTCGAAACTGCATTGGGTGCGCCAGTTGCTGACCCGGCGCTGGCGGCTCAAACTGGGAAGCCTGGCCCTGGTCAGCGTCCTGTGGCTGCTTCTGGCCGGCCAGCAGGATTTCGAAGTCAGCTTCCGGGTGCCGGTGGAAATCAACAGCCTGTCCGCCGAATTGGAAATCGTCGATCCGGTCAAACCCGAAATACAGGTGACCGTCCGCGGCCTGCGCAAAGATGCCGGCACCCTCAAGCCCCGCGACATCCGCGTGCGGCTGGATCTCCGCGAGGCTGCTGCGGGCACCCAGAGCTTCCGCATTTTTCAGAACCTGATCACCCTGCCTGGCCGGCAGCTGGATGTGGTCCGGATCCAGCCGGCGGAACTCACCCTGACCTTGGGGCCAAAGTCCGCTCCCGCGGGGGAAACGGGTGTGCCGGCGGCGGAAACCGCCGTGCCAACTGCGCAGTGACCCCCCGTTTTTCGCCCTTACCAAAAGGGTTGCAGCCCCCGGGGTCCGACCGTCAAAACGGCCTCCAAAGGTCCATAGCGCTCGGTTTTGCTTCTCCGCAGGTGCTCAGACAGCGCCGACCACCCCGCCCCTTTGACTTGGGTTTGAGATTTGTGGGTGGAAAACTGCCCCAAGTTGGCCTGCCTTCGCAACCCAGCCATACTAAATTCAGGTGGTTGTGCCAGTCGCGCGCTTTTTCAGTTCCGAAAACACGCAGGCACACGAATTTTTATGAGACAAGCCAGATGACGCGATCCCCTGCATCCTGGAGCCGGAGCTGAGCGAGAAAGAGTTGCGACGAAACTGGGCACGGCTGATCCAAAAAATCTATGAGGTCGATTCTCTGGTGTGTCCCGCGGGTCCGATGCGCGTGATCGCCTTGATCGAGCAGGCCGATGTGATCCGCAAGATCCTCGAGCACCCGGGGCTTTGGAAAACCAGGCGTTCTGTCCGGCCGCGCTCCCACGCGCTTACCGCAACCGGTCACGACGGCTGCGGCGACTCCTGGATGCCGTCGACCGACGATTACCTCACCGATCGCGTTTAGGGCCTCGGAAAAAAATAATTCCAAATCTTGCTTCTTGGGTTTCGCTCATTTCAGAACGCCGGATTCTTTTTTGCGTGAGCCCTAAAACCCCTGGATACTTCTCGGGAAGGTTGTTACCGGCAGAACAACGGTGAAGATGGAACCGCTGCCTTCTTCGCTGCTGACCAGGATTTTGCCGCCGTGTTTGGCCACGATGCCCTGGGACACGCTCAGCCCAAGTCCGGTGCCCTTGCCTTTGGTTTTGGTGGTGAAGAAGGGGTCGAAGATCGAGGGTAGGATGTGGGCCCGAATGCCCTTGCCGTAATCGATGATTTTGACGGCCACATGGTCGGGTTTTTCATAGGGCAAGGCCATGACCTGGATTTTGCCGCCTCTGGTTGAGACATCCACAGCATTGAGGATCAGATTGAGAAACACCTGCTTAAGCTTTTGGCCGTCGCCGTGGATTGAGGGCAGGTTTTCGGTGACTTGCAGTTCGATTCTGATGCCGGACATGCGCACTTGGTTTTCCGCCAGGTGGATAGTTTCTTTGAGGAGTTTCCCTAAGTCGAGGGTTTGGATGGTTGATTCGCTCTCCCTGGCGAAGTCAAGCAGATTGCCCACGATGTTCTTGGCCCGGGCGGTTTCGTCGGCCGCGTCCTTGAGCATTTCCAAGCGCTCTTCGTCCGACAGGCTGGCGTAATCTTCCATCAGCATGTGAACGGTCAGCATGATGTTGTTCATGGGGTTGTTCAACTCATGGGCCACGCCGGCGGTAAGCGTCCCGATGGCGCGCATTTTGTGGGTCTGAATCAGGGCGGCTTCGCGGTTGGCGATCTCCTTGATCATTTCGTTGACGGCCACGGAAAGATCGGTGAATTCATCCCGATAGCGCCGCACCGGAGTGATGGGGGTGAAATCACCGGCCGCTATGCGCTGCGCATACCCGGAAAAGCGCGCCAGATTCTTGAAAATGCGACTGACCAGTAAATAGGCATTGGCCACCAAGAAGAAGAGCAGAATGACCAGGAAGACGATGTGAATGTCACGTTTGCGATCCAGGGTCTTGGAGAGGGCTGCCCGTTCTTCTTCCATCAGCCCCTGGGCGGCGGTGATGATGTTCTTGCCGTGCTGGCGCAGATCGATTTCGATCTTTCCCATGAATTGCGGATCGGTCAGTTTGGCGAAATCGTTGCGTTCGACGGTTTTCAACTCCTCCAGAAGGCCGGCGTAGGCTTCCAGTTGATGCAGAAAGGTCTGCTGTTCTTTATGACCCAGAATGGCGGTGAACTGATCGGCGTTGTCGGAGAAAATAGCTTTGGCCAAATGGATGTTCTCCAGGGCATCGTCAAGGTTGGTTTTGTACAGGAAAAAATTTTTCTCGTAACGCCGGGCCTGCTGGATTTCCACCATGAATTCCTGCACCACTTCCAGGAAATCCATATGATTGCGGATCTTGTAAATGTTGGAGATCAGAACGACGGCAATGATTAGCGCGAAGATAAATACCAGGGCATTGGCCATGTAAATCTGGTTTTTGACGCTGAACCGCTTGCGCGCCAGCAGGGCATGGCGGGCCTTGTCGATGATCTCCATCTGATCGTAAACGCGTTGAATGCTGCCGGAACCGTTTGCCTTGGTTGCATCGGCAGGCGGACTATCCTGGGTCATAAAGATGCCCTCGCTTCGCACAGGTGATGGATATCATCTGGTTGACCTTCGAGCTCTTCCTCGTACTCGTAAGCATACTCCTACTTGGTTCTGCGAGTTAACCTGACCAACCCCCTCAACTCGCCTGGTCAGCCGGTGTGAAATCAATGGGCTTTCCCAATGCGTCGGCGGCTTTGGCGATGACCTTGCGCAGGTCGTCGGGCTTGAACGGCTTGGCGATGAAATCAAAGGCGCCTTTCTCCATGGCCTCCCGTGCCAGGGCGATCATGGCATAGCCGGTAATCATGATTACCCTAGTATCGGGTGATTTGGCTAGAACATGCTCCAAAACCTGCATGCCGTCCATTTCGTCCATGCGGATATCCGTGACCACGATATCGAACGTCTTTTCATTGATCCGCCCCAGGGCCGGGATGGGCTCCTGGAACACTTCAACCTCGCAGCCCACCTTGGTCAAGGCCGGTTTGAGGCGTTTCCCCACGATGGCTTCATCGTCAAGCAACAGAATCTGCAACGGTTTGGACATAACTGCCTCCTTTGGGCTCCAAAGCGAACGTGGTTCCGGGGCTCCCGAAATTCCACTGCCGCGCCCTGGGGCCGGATTCCATCGGGATTAGCGAAAGCTTTCGGCCGCTTCCCGAATGACGTAATTGATCAGGTGGACTTCCACAAATTCAACACCCTCCACACCACCGGCGATCTCTTTGATGGCGGCCGCCTTTTTCTGACGCTCGCGTTTAAAGGCCTTGCTGGTCACCACCACCCTGCCATCGCGTACCTGAACGCGGACCTCATTCATATTTTCGAGCAGCCTGGTTTTGACCTTGGCGGCCAGGGCGCATTCGGCCAGATTTTTGGTGGAATAGGTCATGGGCTGGAACTTGCGATACCCAACCGCTCCGGATATGGTTTTGATGGATTCATCCGGATTGATTTGCGCCAGGTTGATCACCAGGTCGTACATGGATGGATCGGATTCATCGCAGTTGTAGGCAATCTGCGACCACTGCGCCTGTTTGAGCTTTTCACGCTGCAGTACTTTTTCGGCGCGCTGCTCGGATATGTCGCGCTGCAGGGCAACCAGTTTGACCTGCTCACGGGTATCTGCCAGCAGGCGCACCTTGAGCGCATGGGACACGCCCTCGACGTAAAGATGAGCGGCCAGCCCCCAGCATACAATGCGATCCGCCATGAGCCGGCTTAAAACCTCAGCCTCGATACAGGCCAGTAACTGTGCCCGGCGCTTGGTACGCATGCGCCGCCATTTGGAATGGTTGGCGCCCAGAGCCTCTTGCAGCTTTTCCACAGGCAGTTTATGGGCGGCCGCAATGTCGCCGAGCAGATCGGGCCCCAAGAGTTGGTAGCCTACCGCCTCGGCGGCTCCTTTGGCAATCTGTTCGGCGTGATCCAGGGAATCCGATGAAATTATGATAATGGACATGGTACCTCCTTTGGTTACGCGGCCTACACGGCATCCGAGGGAAAACTGCCGGACGAGTGGATTTCCAAGTTATAGATACCGCTGACGGTTTTACGGACGGCGTCCAGTTGTTTCTGCAGTTTGGCCGCATGGGTCTTGTCTTTGGTGTACACAATGACGTTGCCATAGTGGCAGGTCACTCCCAGGGTGGGAAAATCGTCCACGATCTCGGCCTTGACCCGGCAGGCCAACGCCAGATCCTTAATCTCCTGAAGGGTCTTCTCCGAGGTGCGGAACCCTTCTGTTTCGGTTGCGCGGCAAATGAAATCCACGGCGTCGTCCACCTTGAAGCGGTCGATGCGGATCACCAGATCATACAGACTGCTGTCCCAGGGGTCGACGCCATGCAGGCTTTTGGTCCACTTGCGCCGCTGCTGATCGTCCCTCTCGAGGATCGCGCGGGCCTCCTGTTCACCGATGCCCTCGCGCTTCATTTCACGGGCAACGCGGTAGTTCATATCGGCGGTAATGCGCACCTTGAGCACTCCTGGGATATCCTTTAGCAGGATATGGCCGGCCAGACCGTGGTAGACCACGTTGTCGCTGCAGACGCGCTCGGTCAGGGCCGACTGGATGTAGGCCAGATAGGCCTGTTTGCTGTGACTGAAGCGCCCCAGGATGCCCGGAGCATCGTGGATGGCCCGGATGAGCTTGATCTCCGGGATATGGAACCGGTCGCTGGCATCCAGCAGTAAATCCCGGCTGATGACACTGTAGCCAAGCCGCTGGCCCACGTTTTCCGCTACGATTTTGCCCATGGAATATGAGCCTCGTGATATCGTGATGATTGCCATTGAAGCACTCCTTGTTGATTCCGAAGGTCGGCTTTATTCTCTGTAAAAAAGGTCAGACGCCATAAACCACACTGATCATGGCGATCATGATCACCAAAAAGACGATACTGACCAGGCTGCCCGCCTTGATAAAATCAAAAGTGCGGTAGCGGCCAGGCCCCATGTAAAGGGCATTGACCTGGTGGGTGGGCAGCATAAAGGAATTGCTGGTGGCCAGACCGACCACCAGGGCGGCCATGCGCGGGTCGGTGTGGGCGGCGATGGCCATGTTGACCACCAGGGGCACCAGCAGAACGGTGGCGCCCACATTGGAGATCACCAGGGTAAAGAGGGTTGAAAGCACCCCGATCACCGAGAGCAGCATAATGGGAGAGACCGTGCCGATGAGGTTGAGCACGCTGTGGGCGATCCAGGCGGCCGCTCCGGTTTTTTCGGTGGCGATGCCCAGGGGGATGAGGCCGGCCAGCAGAAAAATGGTGCGCCAGTCCACCGACTGGTAGGCTTCATCGATGGTCAGCACCCGGGTGATCACCATGCCCAGAGCCCCGGTCATCAGCGACACCGACAGCTGAATGTTGAATCCCATGATCATCACCAGCGCCACCACCAGCCAGATGCCGGCCCAGATGGCCTTTTCCGGCCGCATGTATTCCAGCTCCGTGGGAATACTGAACAGCAGCCCGCCCTCGCGTTGCAGCGTTTTGAGTCGTTTCCAGGTGCCGAAAAGACGGATCACGTCGCCTGCTCGCAGACGGATGTCCCGCATACGGGACCGGTAGGTCTCTTCCTGACGGTAGATGCTCAGCGGGCTGATCCGAAATCTGTCCTGAAAGTCGATCTCCGGCAGGGTTTTGCCGATCAGGGATGAGCGCGGTGCAACCACGGCCTCCACGATGCCCGACTTGGCGCTGTCCAGATCGAACTTGTAGGTATCGAGGGCATCCTTGACCGACATTCCTTCGGCCGCCGCCATACGGTCCACATCCTCTTTTTTGCCGTGCACCACAATCTCGATGCCGGATTGCAGGGCCGTTTCAGGGGCCGGCGAAACCGTCTTGAAATCGGGCGGCTCGGTCATGGCCACCACGTTGCAGAGGTAGCGCTGGCGCAAATCCAGGACCGTCAACGGGTCCCGGTAGTGGGTAAAATCCTCCGGGGTGACCAGTTCGTACATCTCGCCCAGATCGCTGAAGGCCATGTCAGAGTCGCCGCCGTGATCGTCGTGATCGCCCTCCTCGCCGTCACCCTGGGGAAGTATTAAGCGGCCCAGGAAGATAAAACAGGCAATACCCCCGGCCAGCAGGGCCACCCCGATGGGGGTCACGTCGAACAGCCCAAAAGGTTTCAGGTGGAAGGGGGCCAACAGGTCGTTGAGCAGGATCAGCGGGCTGCAGCCCACCAGGGTGATTGTGCCGCCCAGAATGGCGCTGAATCCCACCGGCATCAGTAACCGGCTGAGGGGAATTTTCTGCATTTTGCTGATGCGCTGAATGGCAGGCAAAAAGAGGGCCGCCGCGCCGATATTCTGCATGAAGCTGGAGATCCCGCCAACGGTCAGGGAAATGGCGATGATAATCCGGGAGGTGCTCTTGCCGGCGATGGCCATCACCGGAGTCACCAGTTTGTTGATGATGCCGGTGCGGTCCAGCCCGGCACCGATGATGATCACGGCGATGATGGAAATAACCGCGTTACTGCTCATACCCACGAAGGCCTCTTTGGGGGTGACTAGATGCAGCAGCGGCAAGATAACCATCATCAGGATGGCCACCACATCCACCCGCACCCACTCGACCACGAAGAGGAAAACGGCCAGGCCGATCATGCACATTACGAGGATCATGTCAGTTGTCAAAGGTTCCATAATGGCTCCGAAAGTTGGTTGACAATCTCGCAGGAAGCACCGTGTTCGACATGCCGGACTTGATCCGGCATCCGTTAGCTATTGGCTGGATTCCGGCTTTCGCCGGAATATCCTAAAGACCGACTTCCTACGAAACCGTCCACGTTGATTCTGTCTCCGAAATGCTTTGGATGCCTGGCGCTTCCGCCTCCTATCCGTGGTGTTGGCGCTTGCTCACGGTCAACAAAGGGCACTCCAGGTTGCCGGATATCCGGCCAAACCAATGCCCCCTTCCTGGCAGATCAGGTCCGCTGCCCCAGATGATGGCCTGAAAGGGCGGCCGGTTGGCCAGGAATTTGACCAGTTCCTGGGCCGGGTCGCCCACCTTGCAGGCCGAGCTGACCTCGATGCCGTTTTGGACGTATGCTTCCGACGAGCGGCTCAACAGACCGGCGGCGCGCTCCTCCATTTTTTTCAATGCATTGCGCTTGGAACCCAACAGGGTTCGCCCTCTGAAAGACATGGAAACCAGCAGCAGAAAAGTCACCCGTGCGTTCATGCGCACGGCGAACTCGCAGCCATATTCGAGGGCTTCCGGGCAGGCTTTCTGATTGTCGAAAATGATCAGAATATCTCGAAACATGGTTCCACACGCCTTATCATAAAAGCACCCCTATAGAGCAAAGACTTTGCCAGAGGCTGCGAATGGTCGTTACTGACTGTTATAAAATGAAATTTTACGAAATACGTGATTTACACCATCGGCTTGGGAGCGTTGCGATTCGCAACACATGGATACCGGCAGGGGGTGGG
>JAJDNY010000181.1 GCA_022340425.1 Desulfobacteraceae bacterium
GCCCAAAGAACCGCACCATTGCTGCGCTGCGCCGATTTGAGCCGTTTGGGACCTTGACATCATTTCCGTGCCTGTGATACAAAATCCTACCTTCGTTTGAAATTCCCGCCGCCGCCGGTGGACGCCTAACCGATCCAGGCAAATGCTTATGAAACCGAAATTCACGGTGTTTGTCCTCAGCGACAGCGGCACGCCTGTCACCCGCAAAAGCCTCTCCCGCCGCGCTCTTTACCTCCTGGCCGCGACGGCCGCCGTTGTGATCCTGGCCTCGGTGGCGATTTTCTGCGACTACCTTCGTTTGCGGAGCGGTTTGATCGCCGCCCACCGGGATGCGGCCCAGATCGCCCGCCAGAAAGAGGAGATTCATCATCAGCGCCGCCAGATCCAACGCTTCGCCGCCGACATCAACCACCTAAAAAACCGGGTGGCGGCGTTGGACGTGCTGGAACAGGAGATCCGGGCGGCGGCCAATCTAAGCGAAGACGGCGATCAGGAAGGCATCTTCGGGGTGGGCGGACCGCCGCCGGATGACCTGGACACCGAGTTGGCCCTGGCCGAGCGGCACAACAGCCTCATGCGCGATATGCACGCCCAGGTCAGCGTTTTGAAGAGGGCCGCCGGCCAAAAGCAGCAGGACCTGGAAACACTCTTGAGCGGGGTGGAGGCCCAGCGCAACCTGCTGGCCCGTACCCCCACCATCCTGCCCGCCAAGGGGTGGATCTCCTCCCGCTTCGGATACCGCAAGTCCCCGTTCGGCGGCCGCCGCGAGTTTCACAAGGGAGTTGACATTGCAGCCAAAAACCGGTCACCCGTGGTGGCCACCGCCGATGGCGTCGTCACGTTCTCCGGCGCCAAGGCGGCCTACGGCAAAACCATCGTCATCGATCACGGCCACGGCATCGTCACCAGCTACGCCCATCTGTCCAAAACCCTGGTCAAAGCGGGGCGGCATGTCAAACGGGGCGACACGGTCGGCCTGGTGGGCAGCACCGGCCGCAGCACCGGCCCCCATCTACACTATGAAGTCCGCCTCAACGGCATGCCGGTCAATCCCCAGAAGTACGTCCTTCGCTGAAATGCCCGCCCCATCGCCGCTTTTTTTCGACTGCCGGCCCGGACTTTCCCAGGCCCCCCTTCGCTGGGTTGCTTTCCCCCATTTTCCGCGTTTTTTCGTTTACCACCCGTCGGTTCTGCCGGCGGGCAAAGATCCTGATGTTAGCCAGCAGCCGGGGGGTGGCGATAAGTGTTGGCCCTGACGGTGCCGAATATGCCAGATACGCCTTTCATTTTGCCCGAATCGTACTATAACGAGCCCATTCGAAAACGGGTAGGAAATCCCACAGGAGGGGAAAAAGATATATGATGATGAATTTTCTGACCAAGATTTTTGGCAGCAAGAACGAGCGTGAGCTCAAAAAACTGCAGCCGCTCGTCGAGCAAACCAATGCGCTCGAGCCCGACATCCAGAAATTAAGCGACGATCAGCTGCGACACCAGACCGTGCTCTTCCGCGAGCGGCTGGGCCGCGGCGAACCCATGGATGATCTCCTACCGGAAGCCTTTGCGACGGTCCGCGAGGCCTCCCGGCGGGTGCTGAAAATGCGGCATTTCGATGTGCAGCTGATCGGCGGCATGGTCCTGCACCAGGGCCGGATTGCGGAAATGAAGACCGGTGAAGGCAAAACCCTGGTGGCCACCCTGCCGGCCTATCTCAATGCGCTGGGCGGCAAGGGGGTTCACGTGGTCACGGTCAACGACTACCTGGCCCGCCGGGACACCGAGTGGATGGGGCAGGTTTACCGGTTTTTGGGGCTTTCCGTGGGAACCATCCTGCACGGCCTGACCGACGCCGAGCGCAAGGTGGGCTACGGCGCCGACATCACCTACGGCACCAACAACGAGTTCGGCTTCGATTACCTGCGGGACAATATGAAGTTCAACATCGAGGCCGTGGTGCAGCCCGAACTCAACTACGCCATCGTCGACGAGGTGGACAGCATCCTGATCGACGAGGCGCGGACCCCGCTGATCATCTCCGGTCCGGCGGAAAAATCCACCCGCCTGTACTACGACGTCAACGCCATCATCCCGCGGCTGGTGAGGGATAAGGACTACACCATCGATGAAAAGGCCCGCGCCTCGACCCTCACCGAGGAGGGGGTCGCCAAGGCCGAAAAGCTCCTCCAGGTGGACAACCTCTTCGACCCCAAGAACATCGAGCTGCTGCACCACATCAACCAGGCCCTCAAGGCCCACAGCCTGTTCAAGCGCGACGTGGACTATATCGTCAAAAACGGCGAGGTGATCATCGTTGACGAGTTCACCGGGCGCCTCATGCCGGGCCGGCGCTACAGCGAGGGGCTGCACCAGGCGCTGGAGGCCAAGGAAAACGTCCGGATCGAAAACGAAAACCAGACCCTGGCGACCGTCACCTTCCAGAACTACTTCCGGATGTACGCCAAGCTGGCCGGCATGACCGGCACGGCCGACACCGAGGCCGCCGAGTTCAAGAAGATCTACAACCTGGATGTCAGCGTCATCCCCACCAACAAGCCCATGATCCGCAAAGACTACTCGGACATGATCTACAAGACCAAGCGCGAGAAATTCGAAGCGGTCATCGAAGAGATCCAGGAGTTGCACAAGAAAGGGCAGCCCGCCCTGGTGGGCACGATTTCAATCGACGTTTCCGAGGACCTCAGTCAAAAGCTCAAGAAACGCGGCATCCCCCACACCGTGCTGAACGCCAAGAACCACGAGGGCGAAGCCGAGATCGTCGCCCAGGCCGGGCAGCGGGGGGCGGTGACGATCTCCACCAACATGGCCGGTCGCGGGACCGACATCGTGCTGGGCGAAGGGGTCACCGAACTGGGCGGACTGCACATCATCGGCACCGAGCGCCACGAAAGCCGGCGCATCGACAACCAGCTGCGCGGCCGCGCCGGGCGGCAGGGGGACCCGGGCTCCTCGCGTTTTTACCTGGCCCTGGAAGACGATTTGCTGCGGATATTCGGCGGCGAGCGGATCACCGGGATCATGGAAAAGCTCGGGATGGAGGACGGCGAGCCCATCGAAAACGCCCTGATCACGCGCTCCATCGAAAGCGCCCAGGCCAAGGTCGAGGCCCACAACTTTGAAATCCGTAAACAGCTGCTGGAATACGACGACGTCATGAACCAGCAGCGCGAGGTCATCTACCAGCAGCGCCGGGAGGCCCTGCGCGGCGAGGACCTCCAGGGCGACATCGAGGAGATGATCTACGAGAAGGCCGATGCCATGGCCGAGCTCTTCGCCGACGAGCACAAGCTGCCCGAGGACTGGGACTGGAAGGGGCTGCGTGCTGCGGTCTTCCAGCAGTTCAATTTAAATCTGCCGGAGCTCGACGCCGACACCCTGGACGGCCTGACCGCCGAGGGGCTCTCGGAGCTGATCGCCGAGGAATGCCTGCGGGTCTACCGCGAGAAGGAGGCCGCCATCGGGGAGGCGGACTTCCGGCAGTTGGAGCGGATCGTGATGCTGCAGGTGGTGGACAATCTCTGGAAGGACCACCTGCTCAGCATGGACCACCTCAAGGAGGGGATCGGCCTGCGGGGCTACGCCCAGCAGAACCCGTTGATCGTCTACAAGAAGGAAGGCTTCGAGATGTTCAACGAGATGATCTCGCGGGTCAAGGAGGAAACCCTCGGGCTGCTTTTCCGGGTGCAGATCGCCGAGCCCGAAAGGATCCAGGAAATGCGCAAGCCCAAGCCCCAGGCCACGGTACTTTCCCACGGGGATGCCGCCGCCCCCAAGAAGCCGGTGCAGCGCAAGAGCCAGAAGGTCGGCCGCAACGATCCCTGCCCCTGCGGGAGCGGCAAAAAATATAAAAAATGCTGCGGCCGGTAATCAGGAATTTAAACACTGAATGCCTCTGTTGTTACGTTTTTGAAGATGAAAGCTGTATTTCCATGGATTCATGCAGCCGGCGGTTTATGACCCATCGTCCCGGGCCGAGCATCGCAGCAGCCGGCGGGCCCTGTGGAACTCGCTTACGCTCAGACAGCCACAGGGCCCGCCGGCTGCGAGAAGCGCAGGGCAGCCCGAAGGGCCCCGGGGCGCGGGCGGTTTCTTTTGGTTCGTTTTCTTGTCCGCACAAGAAAATGAACAAGGAAAAAAGGGAATGGTAAATCCCGGTCTTTTCCCGGGATATCCGTCAAAATGCATTTCTGCAAAAACACCCTACCACGGGGTGAAATTCTTTTTGCGGCGCTATAAAAATTAGGAGGGAAAATGCCGTTCGAATGCATCATCTTCGAAAAGGAGGGGGGCATCGCCACCATCAAGCTCAACCGCCCCAAGGTCCTCAACGCCATGAACAAACAGATGTGGGTGGAGATCCAGGCGGCGCTGGCCGACGTCAAGGCCGACCCCCAGACCGGTTCCGTGATCTTCACCGGGGAGGGGCGGGCCTTTTCAACCGGTGCGGACCTCAAGGAGTCCAAGACCCGCAGCCCTGAAGACTACCGCGACTACCTGGTGGCCTTGCAGGAGGCCTCGCGCCAGATCATCCGCTTCGAAAAGCCCACCATTGCCGCCATCAACGGCTACGCCCTGGGCTCGGGCTACGAGCTGGCCCTGGCTTGCGACCTGCGGCTGGCCGCCGAGGACGCCCAGATCGGCTCCCCCGAGGCCCGGGTCACCTCCTCGGTCACCGGCGGCGCCATGCGGCTGGTCCAGGACCTGATCGGGCCGGCCAAGGCCCGGGAGCTGCTCTTCACTGCCGAATACATCGACGGCCGCGAGGCCGAACGCATCGGGCTGGTGAACCGCGCCGTTCCTGCGGAGGAGTTGATGGCCGCCGCGCGCCAGCTGGCCGCCAAGATCTGCACCAATTCCTCTTTTTCCATGAAAATGATCAAGAAGGGGCTTCTCATGGCCCAGGACGGCGTCAGTCTCGAGGCCCTGATGGACTTCGAGGTGGAGGCCTGCCTGGCGTGCGTCTCCACCAAGGAGCGCCAGGCATCACTAGCGGCCTTTGCGGAGCGCAAAAAATGACAGTTCCGCAGAAAGGCCAATTTCTGCGTTGCGCTGCATCTCGAAGTCGCTGCGGCGTACAGTAGTACGCCTCACTCCTCGAGATTTGCGCGCCTTGAACTTGACCTTTCTGCGAAACTGTCTGGCTTTTGACTGTTTACCGCGTCATCAAAAAACGACAGTTCACCAAAATGGCCAATTTCTGCGTTGCGCTGCATCTCGAAGTCGCTGCGGCCTACAGTAGTGCGCCTCACGCCGCTGAGATTTGCGCGCCGCAACTTGACATTTCTGCGAAACTGTCTGGGTTTTGATTTGCCGGTTCATCAAAAAATATTGGCCCGCCGGCCATGGTCAGGACCGGGCGTGCGCCCCGATGACATTCACCCCCAAATCCCTGCAGGAAGGACGACATGACGCTTGAACCCATTCTCAACGCCGACTCGGTCGCCATCATCGGCGCGTCGCGCAATGAAACCAAAAGAGGCTACCAGGCCATTCGCACCCTGCTCGACGAGAAGTTCGAAGGTTCGATTTATCCCGTCAACCCCAAAGAGTCCTCGGTCCTCGGGCTGCATTGCTACGCCAAGGTCACCGACATTGAGGGCCCGGTGGACATCGCCCTGGTCACCACCCCGGGGCGCTCCATCCCCGCCGTGCTGGAGGAATGCGGCCAAAAGGGGGTCAAGGGCGCGGTCATCATCGCCGGCGGGTTCGGCGAAAGCGGCGAGGCCGGCCGCAAGCTGGAGGCGGCGATGATGGCCGTCGCGCGCCAGTACGGCATCCGCCTGATCGGGCCGAACACCTCGGGGATGCTCAACCTCAAGAAAAACCTCAATCTGGTGGGGCTGCGGGAGGCCCCCAAGGGCGACATCGCGCTGCTCGCCCAGTCCGGCAACATGGCCCTGACGCTCATCACGGAGGCCAAAATCAAGAGCCTGCGGGGGTTTTCCTACTACGTGGGGGTGGGCAACGAGGCGGACATCAAGTTTCACGAGTACCTCGAGTTTTTTCGGCAGGACCCCGACACCAAGGCCATCCTGATGTACGTCGAGGGGATGCGCGACGGCCGCCGGTTTCTCCAACAGGCCTACAAAACCACCCAGGAAAAGCCCATCGTGCTGCTCAAGAGCGGGCGCTCGAGCACCGGCAAGCTCTCGGCCGGGTCCCACACCGGTGCGCTGGCGGGCATCTCCGAGGTGGCCAAAACGGCCTTCGGCCGCGCCGGCATCATTGTGATCGAAAATTCCGACGAGCTTTTCCCGGCCGTCGAGTCCCTCTCCAGTCTGCCGCCCCTGAAAAACAACCACGTGGCGATCCTGGCCGACGGCGGCGGGCATGCCACCATCGCCGCCGACCTGCTCTCGGACATGGGTATCGGGATTCCCAAACTCACCGAAAAAACCCAGGAGCGGCTGAGAGCCATCCTGCCGGCGGCCGCCTCCCTGCGCAACCCGGTGGACGTGGCCGGCGGCACCGACGCCGACCCGACCATCTTCGCCGACTGCGCCGAGGTGCTGCTAAAAGACCCCAATATCGGCGGGCTGCTGATCGTCGGGCTGTTTGGCGGCTACGGCATCCGCTTTGCCGCGTCGCTGTCCCTCAAGGAAGAGGATGCGGCCCACCGCATGGGCAAGATGGTCGCCAAGGGCAAAAAACCCATCGTTCTTCACAGCCTCTACAGCTCCGAGAAACCCCATTCGCTGCACCTGCTGCGTTATTACGGGATCCCGGTCTACGACTCCCTGGATGTGGCCTGCAAATGCGTGGGGGTCCTGGCGCAGTATGGCAACTACCTCAAAAGCTATCACGCCAAGTCCAATTTCGTGCTGAACTGGGGGGCCAAGGCCAAGGCCGAAGGCAGCCGTCTGATCGCGGCCGCACGCGCGGAGAAGCGGACCTATCTGCTGGAGCCGGAAGCCAAGGCGCTGCTGCGGCTGCACGATGTGCCGGTGCCTGCCGAGGGGCTCGCCCGCAGCGCCGAGGAGGCGGTGGAACTGGCCGCCGGCTTTGGCGGCAAGGCGGTTTTAAAGATCGTGTCACCCGACATCCTGCACAAAAGCGATGCCGGGGGGGTGCGGGTCAACCTGGAAGGCCCCG
>JAJDNY010000182.1 GCA_022340425.1 Desulfobacteraceae bacterium
CCAGCCCTCCCGCTGAACCACCGGCGTGCGCCAGCGCGGCGATTCAAGCCGGCGCTGTTTGCACCATCAGGGTCAGCGGGCCGGCTTCCAGATTGGCCGCCAGCAGCTGCTGGGGCGAAACGGGCCGCCCGTCCAAGCGGCTCTCGTGGCAGTCCGACCAGAAGGCGGTGCCCTGGCGTTGGAGCAGAGCGTGGAGGTCGCGGCCCTGGACCGTGACCCCCTGGCGCAGAAACGCCGCGCCTTTTTCACTGGCCAACAGGTTGAACAGTTTCAGCGTGATCCGGCCTTGCCGGGGGGCCTTTGGCGCGTCGGCCGGTCGGTGCGAAATCGCCTGGCGCATGGCGGCGTAGCGCCCCTGACGGCGCATGGTGGCCCCGACGACGCCCGGCATGGCCGCCGAAAGCGCCAGGGTTGCGCCGTCATGGACGATGGCGCCGGCCACGTCGTCAACGGTCTTGCCGTCCAGAAAGATCGTCTGGATGCGTTCCGCCAGGTAGTCGGCGCAAAACCCCAGCTGGTCGCAGAGGACGTCACGGATACTGGTTTCCACCATCAGCGGCAGTGAAAATCCCTGGGCCAGCAGTTCGAAGAACAGCGGCAGCCGGTTTTCGGCGACCGTCAGGCAGAGGCTCCGGGCGTCCCCGCCTTCCCCGCCCGTTTGCGTCCGGGAACACTTCGTTTGCGTCATGCGGTCTCCTCCTGTGATTCAGCGCGAGGGCGTTCAGTCGGTTTGTTTTTTGCCCAACACCCGCCAGATCCCGAAAGCGATGGCCGCCGAGAAAACACCCTGAAAGAGGTTGGGCAGGATTTCGGCCAGCGCCGCCGTGGGGTCTGTCACGCCGAAAAAGGGAATCCGGCGGGCCATCACCGGGTAGATCAAGGCCTCGAAGACATAATAGCCGGCCACCAGGATCAGAATGCCGGCGGCCAGGGCGACCGCCACCCGGCTTGCCGCCGCTCCCCGCGGGGTCCAGCCGATCAGGCCGACGGCTGCACCTTCGACCCCCTTGACGACGGCGGTGGCCAGGATGAACTGGGGAAATCCGATGGCGTCGGCCAGGGCCGGGCCGATCAGGCCCACCAGCCCGCCGATCCAGGGGCCGTAGAGCAGGGCGGCGGCCATCACGAAGGTGTCGCCCAGGTTGAAATAGCCGCCGCTGGCGGGGATTGGGATGCGGATGATGGTGGTGCCCACAAAGGCAAGGGTGGCGAAGGCGGCCAGGATGCCGGTGTTGAAGAGGCGGTTTGCTTGGGAAGACGATGGCATGCGGCGGTTCCTCGGCCCGGGTGGCTTCCGGGCGGTTTCAGGTGTTGGGGGTGCCGGCCCGTCGGCGCAGACGACCGGGGCGGCGTTCCGGCAGACGGGCGATCTCCACGGCCCAGAGGGGAATATACTGAACCGCGCCGCAGATGCCGGCGATTGCAAGCCAGGTCATCATCCGGATGAGGCCTGTTGCCGTCGGGCGGCTGCGTCCGGCGTCCGGCGATCGCGGCCACTCCTCGCGGACCACCTCCAAGGTGGCCGGAATCACATCGTGGACGATGTGGTTGAACACCCGCAGGGCCATCAGCAGGTTTTTTTCGGCGCGCGAGATGCCGTTCGGGCCGCTGAGCACCTGCTGTTCGATGCGTTGAAACGGTATGCCGGCCACCAGCGCCAGGGCCAGCGGGATAACCGTCAGCATGCGGGTCAAAAGCGCCAGGTAGTGGGGGCTGTAGCTCTGGGGCCCCCCCGGATGGGCCAGGCCGGCGAGGTGCAGCAGGCCGGAAAGGGCGGCCCCGCCGAAAACCACCGGCAGGGTGATCAGTGCGCTGGCGGCGAGAATGTTGCCATACAGCCGGCCGGGGGTGGTCAGGACCAGCAGCAGATGAACCGCCGCGAAATAGGCCGCCCAGCCCCGGGTGAGGCCCGGCAGGATCTCACCCGGCACGACTGCCAGGGGGTATCCGCTGAGGGCCGGGGCCACCGCCAGGACGAGCAGCGCCACGCGCCGCCGCCAATTCACGGGTGCGCCCCGGTCTGCCCGGAGAGGGCCAGGCTCACCCGGAAGGCCTCGGAGCTCCGCCCGGGCGGGCTGTGCCGGCTGCGGGAGACGGCCACGACGCTCGCGCAAAACAACGACCACCAGGGCTTGTGGGAAATCAGCACGATGGGTGTCCCATGGTCGTGCGCCACCCGGGTGATGGCGGCCACCAACGCAATCGCCGTCTCGCGCGTCAGGCCCCAATCGGGTTCGTCCAGGATCAGGGCACCGGGCGTGCGGCCCAGGCGTGCGGCCGCCAGCAGAGCCTTGGTTTCCAGCAGCGACCGGAAGGGAGCCTGGTCCTGGAATGCGCCGGCGGGCAGCGCCACCCCCCGGGCGCTGCAATACCGCCGGCAGAGCTGTCCGATGCGCCCGAAAAGAGACAGGGTGCGCGCCGGCTGCCCGTCGGCGGCCGCCAACACGGGAAAGGGGCGCAGCAGGGTCTGGTTGAGCACATCCTGAAAAAGCAAACGCCCGTTTTCCGGCCCGCGGCCCCGGTCCAGGCTGGCGGTTCCGTGGCAGGCCACCGCCCGGGCCAGCACCCGGGCGACCAGGCTTTTGCCCTGACCGTTGGCACCCACCAGCAGGCACGGTGAATCCAGCCGGGCGCTGAAATCGTCGACGCCCGCCACCGCGGGCCGGGCCTTGAGGGTGTTCAAAACGGTCCCCAGTGAAATGCGGACGCCTGCCAGCTGA
The DNA here is from genome assembly GCA_022340425.1 of Desulfobacteraceae bacterium. NCBI lineage: Bacteria > Pseudomonadati > Thermodesulfobacteriota > Desulfobacteria > Desulfobacterales > Desulfobacteraceae > Desulfobacteraceae bacterium. The sequence goes on from JAJDNY010000182.1 coordinate 2,721, forward strand.
AGCTCAAACGGCAGCCTGACCGGCCGCAGGGCTTTCGGCAGGGCGGCGGGTTCCACCGCCTCGCGGCTGTCCTCGCCCTCCAAGGCCAGCAGCGCGACGGGTATCGCGCGTTCCTGGCAGTGGTTCACCAGATCGGTCAACAGGCCCGTGCTTTCGTGGGACAGCCAGCAGAAGGGGCTTGCGATCGTCAGGCCGGTCGCCTGCCTGGCGGCCATGAAGACCTTGGCACAGCAGAGCTTGAGGGTTTCACCGCCCGAAAGGGTCCGCAGCGGCTGGTCAAGGGCGTCCAAAATGTGGAATTGGCGGGCCGTTGCCTCGATGTCGGGCGCATCCCCGCGGTCCCGGCTGGACCCCAGCTGGAGGTGTGCGGCGCGCAGGACCTGGCGCGGGGTCCCGAAGGCCAGGCACTCCCGGGGGTTGCTGCCGATCGCCAGGTGACGGCTGTCGGCGCGGGTTGACAGGTCGGCGCCGCGGATCCGGCCGAAGTCTCGCCAGAAAACCTGCGGCCCGGCATGCTTGGGCGGCACCAGGGCCGCGATTTGCCGGGCGAAGGCCGCTTCGCGGGCCTCGTAGCTGGCGAAATAGCGGGTATATTTGCGGAGGCCCCAAGGGCGGTCGGTTTGCGGCCCGAGGGCTTGGGCGCTGAAGGTCATCTGCGTGGTTCTCCCGCTCGGGCCGCGCCGTTTGGTGCCGGTCGAGCATCGCTGGTGCACCATACCCCATCCGGCGGCATCATTCAATACGGGCGATGGTCCTCAGCAGCCCCAACGCCAAGGGGGAGCCGTTGCCGGCTCCCCCTTGGCTGTTCTGTTGCGGGTGCGGGGTTGCGGCCCGCAGGTCGGCTACCAGTTGAAGACCTGGTCGAGCTCCTCGTCCTTGACCTGGAAGGTGACGTTGTGGGGCGCGAGGG
>JAJDNY010000183.1 GCA_022340425.1 Desulfobacteraceae bacterium
ATTTTAAAATCCGATTTTATTTCGGTATCTTAAAATGAAAACTGCTTTCGTTCGAAGGGGGGCTGATTCGGTCGGGGGTGGCGCCCAACGTCATCTTTTTTGTTCACCGAACTGGCTATAAAATCATACGATTCCGTTGACCATCGCTGGGTGTTTTTCACCAGGACGTTTTGTCTGTGGGACGCCGGATCCTCACCCGGCGGATGGTCACCGCCGCCAGCGGGCGGTCCATGGGACCCGTTGCCACCGCGCCGATGGCCTGGACCACCGCCAGCCCCTGGACCACCCGGCCAAAGACCGCGTGCCTGCCGTCCAGCTGCGGGGCGGCAGCCAGGGTGATGAAGAACTGGCTGCCGTTGCTGTCGGGCCCGGTGTTGGCCATGGACAGCACCCCCGGGCGGTCATGCTTCAGGCCGGGTGCGAGCTCATCCCGGAAACGGTAGCCCGGCCCGCCCAGGCCGTTGCCCTGGGGGCAGCCCCCCTGGATCACGAACCCGCCGATAACCCGGTGGAAGTTCAGACCGTCGTAGAAATTGCCGCCGCGGATGGTTTCCTGGCGGCCCTCGGCCAGGTTGACAAAATTCCACACGGTTTCGGGGCACTCCCGGGCGTAGAGTTCGGACTTAAAGCAGCCGAGGCTGGTTTCAAACAGCGCCGTCAGTCGCGCCAGATCCTCTTTGTAGTCCGTTTTTTCGCCAATCATACCGGTCGTTTTTCGTTTTCAGTCGAATTTCGTGAAAATTCCAGCCGTGGTTTCACCAGGGGCTCTCGCTGTCGGCCGCGCCGGCGGCCGGCGCTCGCCTATCCCGCCCGGGCGGCGGGGGGCGTTGCGGCATGGAATTGGGCCAGCTTGCGGTCCTGGAATTGGCCCAGGGTGATCGTCAGCGGTTCGCCGCGGCGACGGGCCAGACGCAGCCAGTTGCCGATTTCAGCCTGCAAAACCTCCTCGCTCACCCCTTTGGCGGTGCCGGCGCCAGCCACGGGATGATCCACCCGCCCGGAATTGATGAATGTCCACTGGCGGTCGCGCTGTGCCACCACGCCGGTATGACCGCGGGTCGGGGTGGAAAAGGAGAGGAGCTGGCCGGCCGCCAGGTGGGGCGCCATGGCGGCATAGACCGTAGCGGCGGTTTCAGCCGCGGCGGCCATGGGCGTGAGGGAGGCCGTGTAGACCGTTTCCCCGGAGGCCCGGATGAGCCCTTCGCCGTTTAAAAAGGCATTGGCCGGCCGCCCGTCGGCGAAGGCCATTTCCAGCAGCCTGGATTTCAGGCCGTCGGCGCCGTGATACCGGATTCCCATCCTTTTCAGCCCCTGGACGACGAGTTCGTAGCAATTCATCTCGGCATACGGCCGTCCGATGTAGGGACGCACCGCTTGAACCAGTTCGTCGGCAATGCAGGCCTCCGGGGAGGACCGGGCTGCTGCCGTCCGGTGGTGTGACGCCGGCCGGGTCGCTTTTAGCGGATTGCCAGGCCGGCTGCAAGCGGCATCGACTTCCGCCCCGGCCCAGGTGATCTCGCGGGTGTCCGGGTTCAGCCAGATCCTGGTGCCGGCTTGCAGACGCTCGAAACCCTTGTCCTGGTTGGCTTCGGCGTGGATGATGGGCCAGCAGTCCCTGCCGTAGCGGGGGTGGCGGATCAGCAGGTGGGAGACGGTCGGGCGCTCGGCGCTGATGGTTCCCAGGGGCACCCACCGGGAAGGCCCGCCCGCCGCGCTGGCGCCGGCATCCAGCCGGTCTGCGAGAACAGCGGCGAATCTGGGCGGATCCGCGGCACGGCCCAGCGCCGCGGTTGCGGGTGCCGGTCTTTCGGTCTGGACGGATTTTAGATGCATGTTTTTCAAACCGCTAGATGCTGAGGTCCTGGGGGCCCGGTACGTTGGGCGTCGGGGTCGGTCCTGAAACTCTAGCAAAAGGGATGCCGATCAGGACCGATACGGTTTGCGCCACCGCCGCCCGATGCGGGCTTCGACGCCGCCTGAAAACCGGCGGGCGGTGCCGGCGCCGCGGGACGTCAAAAACGCCGGGGCCGGCTGTCAAAAACCCCACACCCCTGCCGTCGGTGTCAAGGGCCGGCGTTCTTGCCGCCGAACGCCGATGGAACCCCGGGCCCTCTGAAGGGCGGCCGCCGGCGATATCCGGCGCGGCTGCTTTACTGGCGGCAATCAGTGCTTATGATACATTCAACGCAATTTACTCGCTGAAAATTTAACGCAATTTACCCGCTGAAAATTGGGAGGTTAAAATGATGTACTCCAAGACGGTCATGGACCATTTCAGAAATCCGCGCAACGTCGGCGTGATCGAGGATGCAGACGGCGTCGGCGAAGTCGGCAACCCCCTTTGCGGGGACATGATGACCATCTACCTCAAGATTCAGGATGAACACATAGCGGACATCAAGTTTCAAACCTTTGGCTGCGGCTCAGCCATCGCGGTTTCCAGCATGCTGACCGAAATCGCCAAAGGCAAATCACTGGACGACGCCAAGCAGATCACCAACAAAGACGTCGCCAAAGCCCTTGAAGGGCTCCCCAAAAACAAGCTGCACTGCTCAAACCTCGGGGCCGACGCCCTGCAGGCGGCCATTCGGGACTTTGAAGACCGCAAGGCCGGGCGCAAGCGGGAAGAGCCGATTCCCCGGGAAAAACACGAACACGAGCACGCGCACGGCAAAAACTGCTACTGCCCGTACTGTGACATCGAAATCCAGGAGGGCGTGACCTTTTGCGAGGCATGCCAGCACAGCCTGGAGGAGGAGCACTGACCGGGACTGCGGCCGGCGGAAATCGCCCTGGCGCTCGAGGCTCTGGGGCGTCGGCAGTCGAACCGGACGGGTTTTTGGGGGACCGATAGCGATAGCGAGGAAGGATAGCGCGATGAACGTCATAAACTTTGATCACATATCGTCGAACCAGATTCTACCGGAAGTTCAGGAGGCCATGATCGCAGCCATCCGTCAGGGGTATCACAACCCCTCCAGCCAGCACACGGCCGGCGAAAAGGCGCTGGAAGCGCTGGAGCAGGCCCGGAGCGCGACCGCCGCGCTGATCAATGCCGGTGAGTCCAAAGAGGTCGTTTTCACTTCAGGCGGGACGGAGTCCGTCAACCACGCCATCAAGGGGGTGGCCCAGGCCAATGCGGACAAGGGCGACCACATCGTCATCTCCAACATCGAGCACAACGCCGTCATTCGCAGCGTGAAAAGGCTCAAATCCCAGGGGTTCCGCGTGACCTCGGTTTCGGTCGACGAATCCGGGCGGGTCAATCCGGAGGATATCGCCAAGGCCATCACCGACAAGACCATCCTGGTTTCGGTCATGCACAGCAACAACGAGACCGGCACCCGCCAGCCCATCGCGGAGATTGCGCGGATCGTGAAAGCCCGTAAGATCATCTTTCACACCGACGCCGTCGACTCGGTGGGGATCGTGCCCGTTGACGTCCAGGAATTGGGGGTGGACCTGCTGAGCTTCGCCGCCAACACCTTTTACGGGCCAACCGGCGTTGGCGGGCTTTACATCCGACGCGGGACGCGCATCTGGCCGCTCCTGGAGGGGGGGGTTCAGGAGCACAACAAACGGGCCGGGACTGAGAACCTGATCGGCATCATCGGGGCCGGCGTCGCCGCGGAAGCCGCGCGGCGCGACATGCAGCAACGGATCGGGCACCTGAGCGGCCTGCGCGACAAGCTGGTCGCAGAGCTGCCGAACTACATCGACGACTACATCATCAACACCAATTTGGCCCACTGCCTGCCGCACCTGCTGTCGGTGTCGGTCAAGTACATCGAAGGCGAAAGTGTCGTGCTGATGCTGGATGATGAGCACTTCGCGGTCTCGACCCGCTCGGCGTGCGCCACCGGATCGCTGCGGGCCTCCCACGTGCTGCTCTCCATCGGGCTCAGTCATGCCGATGCCCAGGGGACGCTGGTGATCGCATTTGGCGTCGAGAACACCGCGGAGGAGGTGGAGCGCTTCCTGGCGGCCCTCAAAAAGGTCGTCACCTCGCTGCGCAACATCTCCCCCCTTTACCAGAAAAGCGCCAAGGCCGCCTCCGCCTGAACCCCGGCGGGCAGACCTGAAAAAGGCCGTTTGGGACCTCCCCGGCAGGGGCTTCCCAAACGGCCTTTGACTTTGTACCGGTTCATCTTTTTTGGCTGGCGCGTGTGCCAGTGATCCGCGATGGTCTGGCGCTATGAAGTATGCTGTTTGAGAAGCTTGTGGACGGTTTGGCC
>JAJDNY010000184.1 GCA_022340425.1 Desulfobacteraceae bacterium
CGTCAGGGCGATCACGGTGCAGCCGATGTCGCGGATGATGGGCACCAGCATGTTGAGCTCTTCGGTCTCGCCGCTGTTGGAAAGCGCCAGGAACACGTCGTCGCGGCTGACGATCCCGAGGTCGCCGTGCATGGCCTCCACAGGGTGCAGGAAAAGTGAGCGGGTACCGGTGCTGTTGAGGGTGGCCACGATCTTGCGCCCCACCAGTCCGGATTTGCCGATCCCGGCGACGATCACCCGGCCACTGGCACTGCAAATGGCCGCCACCATGCGCGCGAAACTCTCGTCGATCCTTTCGGCCAGCCTGAGAAGCCCTTCGGCCTCGATTTTGATGACGTCAGCCGCTTGTTGGGCAACCATCACGCAAAGGTCCTCGCCGCAATAATTTTAACAGTTCCGTAAAAAGGCCAATTTCTGCGTTGCGCTGCATCTCGAAGTCGCTGCGGCGTACATAAAGTACGCCTCACGCCGCTGAGATTTGCGCGTCGTAACTTGACCTTTTTACGAAACTGCTTGGATTTTGGCTTTTACCGCTTCATCAATTTTACCTGCCGCACCGATTTTCCCCACCAGGTGCGGCAAAATGCCGCGCCCAACGACAGGGGGCCAGCCGTATTTTGGCCCCGGCCCGCGCCGAGCGCCGCATCTTTCCCCGGGGCGGTGCCGCTCAGTTGCCAAAAGGCAGGCCCTTGAGCAGGCCTTTGGCTTTCTTTTCCAGGGATTTGAGATCGTCTTTTTTGAATTCGCCCTTCTCGATCTTTTGCTGGATACCCTGGAGTTCCTCTCCGAAGTGCTGTTGCACCAGGCCTTTGAGGTCCGGCTGAAAGGACGGCCGGTCAAAGGTGCCCGAAACCAGCACCGGCACCGTGACCCCCGCGGGCGCGGCCGTGTCCGCCTGCCCCTGGAGAGGCGCCACAAAGCGGGGATCGATCCGGAAGTCGAGGGTTTCACGGACCAAGTCGGCCTGCCCGGCCGCCTGCACCTGCAACAGCGGCGACTGCAGGGTGGTGGCGGCGGTCTTGAAGACCCCTTTTTCAAGGGTGAAGGGCGCCTTCAACTCGGTGAAATCGGTCTGCGGGCGGGATGCCCCGGCCGCACCCAGGCCGAAGGCGGCGGCAGCGTTGCGCACCATGCCGAGCAGATCGAGCCCTTTGACGCTGCCCTGACTGAAAACCACATTCCCCTTTCCGTTGAGGGTCGGCTTGACGGCCCCGGCATCCATCCCGGCCATGCGCAGCTGAACCTCCGCACGGGCGGCGCCGGTGAGGTAGTCCGCGTCCATCATATCCTTCAACAGCGGACCGGCCTGCACATCCTTCATCTGCAGCGCAAGCTCGGTGCGCGGCGTGTCGCTCTGGAGGTTCAGCGTGCCATTGACGGCCAAGTCCCCCTGGTAGAGGTTGAGGGTCAGGGGTTTCACCCGGAAGAGGCCGTTGCGCCCGCTGAGCCTGAGGTTGAGGTCCTGCACCCTGGCTTTGGCGGCCTTGATTTCCGCGATTTTGACGCTTGCATCCAGCACCAGACGCCGCAAGAGGTTGAGGTCGGGTGCGGGCTTGGCCGCACCTTTGGCGCTGCCGGGCGCGCCGGCGGCGGCCGGCTTCTGGTCCCCGGCCGACGGCAGATAACGGTCCAGATCGATTTGGTCCGCCTCCAGCTTGAAGCTCACCTTGGGCTGCTGGAATTCCGCGGCGTCAAAGGCGAACACCACCAGGGTATCGTCGAGTTCCAGGCGCCCATTGCGCCCGCTGACTTGCCGGGTGTCGCCCTGCAGATCGACTTTCAGACCCACTTGCCCAAGCGCCTGGGGATCGGCCGTTTGGAGTGCAACCGGCGGCGTCATCGCCGCCAACAGCGTGCGCGGACTGAAGGGGGCCAGCACCACGGCCAGATCGAAGCGCGGCGCAGCGACGGGGTCCGTCACCCCCCCGGTGACCGTCAGGAAGACCGTCTCGAGGGCCGAGACGGTCAATGCGATCGGCACCGTCCCCTTACCGGGCATCGGCCCCACCGGCCCCACTCGCCCCTCCAGGGATAAGGGCTTGCCATCCAGTAGAGCGGCAAGAAGCACCCCGATCGGTTTATCCAGGGAAACGTCCGAGAGGCTGAGGTTGAAATCCGTGACTTCCCGGCGTTGGGGCCCGGTGTGGTCGATCCACACGAGGCTGCCGCCGGAAACGGCAAACTCGCCCACCAGCAGGGAGCTGATCGGAAACTGGCCGCCCCCGGATGCGGCGGCCGGTTTTCCCTCGGTTTTGGCAGGTGCAACGCCGCGGTCGACGGCGCCGATCCCCTCCCAGTTGCCCCGGCCGTTTTTCAGGCGCTCCAAAACCAGCCGCGGCCCCTTGAGCACGAATCGCTGGACCTGAATGTCTCTGAAAATCAGGGGCAGGAGTTTGACCCGCACGTCGAAACTCTCGACGGTCAACAGGTCCTTTTCGGCAAACCCCGGCGGGTTGCCCAGGCGCAGATCGGACAGGGAAAGGCCGGCCCACGGAAAAAGCGACAGTTTGAGATCCCCGCCGAGAGCGAACGGCCGCTCCGTGACGGCGCTGACGCGCTCTTCGATCATGGGTTTGTAGGTCTTAAGATCCACGAAGAGGGGAATCACAAACAGGGCCGCGATGAGCATCACGACAACGCCGCCGCCCACAATCGCCACCCATTTGAGCGTACTTTTCATACACCGTCTCCTTTCACCGCCCCCTCGGGCTGCCCCGTTCCCTGACCATCAGCACCGGGCGTAAAAGATAAAAAGCGGCAGAACCCCGGCGGCCCGCCCGGAGGCCGTTTGGGGTTGGACGGCGCCAGCGGGAAGATCACGGCCCATGGGGAAGCGGGCGACGGGCCAGGGTACCGGGGACTGAGCGATTTGCGATTATACCAAGGGCAAGGCTGAAAGCAAGCCACCCGCCTCAAAAAAGAGCGTGGTTGGGAAAACCGGAGATCCCCGCAGCCAAGGGTTTCACCGGGGTGCCGAGGCGTTTCGGACCCGAATCGCCCCACGCCTGACCACCGGTTCTCACCAGCACGCCGGAGGTGGGATCGTTATCCCCAGCGGCCGACTCTTTGCGCCAGTTTTCCGGCAACCGGCCGGGCCCGTTTTTTTTGTTGACAAAAGGCCACTCGACCTTTAGGATCGCGCCAATTTAAACACCGAACCAAACACATGAACGGGGCCGGAAGCATCAGTTTCCAGGCCCTTTCTATGTTCGGTATATCCCAAGGAGGTGGTTTCGATGATTTGCACAACCATTCGCAATGGGCAGGACTGCGTCTTCATGACGGCCAAGGGGTGCTCCTACAACGGCGGCCACTGCCACCCGATTGTCGAGCAGTGCAGCGGCTGCAGCCGACCCCAGCAGTTTGAGACCGGCTGGTACTGCGTCGCGTGCCCTGAACCGGCGAAAAAATGGAAAAACGGGAACTGTAACCTGGCAACTCACCTGGTCAAAGAGGCCAAGGCCAGCAGCCAGAAAATCAACCCGTTGAAAGCGTCCAAACGCGGCGGCAAATAAGCCCCGTTGGCCTGCTTCCAGAGGACCCCGCTTTTTTTTTTAAAAGCGGGGTTTTTTTGGTGCCACCCGTTCGGCCCCGTCCTGCGCCACGCGCCGCAGCGCTTTTCACTTGACTTTTTTTTCTCTCCGACAGTAAGAAACTCCCTGTCGCATCGGCTGAAATCGGGCGTTTTACCGGACCCGAAAAAGGTCGAACCTCACTTTACCGCCCGCAGCCCCTAAAATGAGGACCCGACTGAAAATGCATCCGTTTGCAACCGACCTCAACCAGATCATCCGCAGCGGCAATCCCCACATCCTGGAGATGCTCTCCGAGCTTGGCCGCAGCCTTTTCTTTCCCAAGGGGATTCTCAGCCAGAGCGCCGAGGCCAAACAAAAGGCCACCCACATCAACGCCACCATTGGAATCGCCCTGGAAAACGGCCGGACCATGCAGCTCGACTCGGTGATGAAGCCCCTTGGGGACATCACCGCGGCCGATGCCCTGACCTATGCCCCCTCCTTCGGGCTGCCGGCCCTGCGGGAAGCCTGGCAGGCGGGTCTTTTTGAAAAAAACCGCTCCCTGACCGGCAAATCCATCAGCCTGCCGGTGGTCACCTGCGGCATCACCCACGCGGTCAGCACCTTTGCCGAATTGTGGCTGGATCCCGGCGACACGGTGGTGCTGCCGGATTTGTTTTGGGGCAACTACAACCTGATCTTGGCCCTGCGCCGGGGCGCCCGGCTGATCCACTACCCGTTTTTCACCCCGGAGGGCGGTTTCAACCACGCCGGCTTTGAGGACAGCGTCGCCCGCACGGCGGCTGAACACGGCAAGGTCAGCGTTGTGCTGAATTTTCCCAACAACCCGACCGGCTACACCATCACTGCCCGCGAAGCCGACCGCATCGCTGCCTTCCTGACCACCACGGCCGAAAAGGGCGCCAATGTCGTGGCCGCCTTTGACGATGCCTATTTCGGGTTGTTTTACGGCGATGCGCCCATCCGGGAGTCTCTCTTCGCCCGGCTGTGCAGCGCCCACCCCCGGCTGATGGCGGTGAAAATGGACGGTGCCACCAAGGAGAACTTCGCCTGGGGCCTGCGGGTGGGGTTCATCACCTACGGTACCTGCATCAACGGCGACAGCCGCCCGGTTTACGAAGCCCTCGAGAAAAAGACCGCCGGCTGCATTCGCGGCTGCATCTCAAACGCTTCGCACCTCAGCCAGAGTCTTCTCCTGAGATCGCTGCAGTCCCCGGAATACCCGGTCGAAAAGCAGGCAAAAACCCGAATTCTGGAGCAGCGCGCCGGGTGCGTCAAAGCGGTCCTGAACGACCCCAAATACCGACCGGCATGGAGCGTCTACCCCTTCAACTCGGGTTATTTCATGTGCCTGCGTCTCAAAACGGTGGACGCCGAAACGCTGCGCTGCCATCTGCTGGAGCGCTACGGGGTGGGCCTGATTGCCGTTGATGCCCGCAACCTGCGGGTGGCGTTCTCCTGCCTGGAGGAAAGGGACGTGGCGGAACTCTTCGACACGGTGCTCAAGGCCGTCAGAGAGTTGGAACACCCAACCGGACAACCTTTGATGAACCGGTAGAAAAGTCAAAAACAATACGGTTTCGAAAAAAGTTCAAGTTTTATGCGCGCAAATCTCAGCGGCGTGAGGTGTACACCTCTACGCCGCAGCGACTTCGAGATGCAGCGCAACGCAGAAATTGGACTTTTTGCGGAACCGTCAGCCTTTTGGTGTCATGACGGCTCCCGCCACCCTAAAAGAGCGTATCCAAAGGCTGATCGGCAAGGACCGCTCCCACGCCATCAAGCACGCCGGCCGCTGGACCTTCTACTTTGTCCTGATCGGCCTGATAGCCGGTGCGGGCGCGATTGTTTTCCACTATCTGTGCCAGCTCGGGGTCCACTTTTTCCTGGACTGGATGGCCGGTCACCGGCCGCCGGCGCCGGCCGGTGAACACGCCCTGCTGCCGCCCACAACGACGACACTCAACCGCTGGATGCTCCTGGTGCTGCCGGCTTTGGGCGGGATCATCAGTGGGTGGCTGGTCTTTACCTTCGCCCCGGAAGCCGAAGGGCATGGAACCGACGCGGCCATCAACGCCTACCATCACCATGGCGGGTATATCCGCGGCCGGGTGCCGTTCGTCAAAACCATCGCCTCGGCCATCACCCTGTCCACCGGCGGCTCCGGCGGCCGGGAGGGCCCCATCGCCCAGATCGGCGGCGGGTTCGGCTCCTATCTGGCCACCCGCCTCCATTTTTCGGACCGTGAACGGCGCATCATGATGGCCGCCGGGGTGGGCGCCGGGGTGGGCAGCATCTTCCGGGCGCCCCTGGCCGGGGCGCTCTTCGCCGCCGAGGTGCTCTACCGCGACCCGGAA
>JAJDNY010000185.1 GCA_022340425.1 Desulfobacteraceae bacterium
CCCAGGTTCAAACCGGGGTGTCGCCCGCTTCGCCGCAGTGCCGGGAGGCATCGCCCCCCCGTCGCAGCTCCGGAGCCGCTCGAAGAAGCTGCGGGCGCGCCCGGCGTTGGTTTCGGCCGCAAAGGTTGACCCTCCCCCGGCAGCGCCCCTCAGGGTTTTGCCGCGGCGGGCTTCCGGGCGGGGGGGCTGGCGGCGGCATTCAGTCCGGACGGATCTCGGATGGGTTTTATGCCGCCCCCCAGGGCCTTGTAGAGCTGCACCATGGTCAGGAGCTGGTCGCGCTGCACCGCGGCCAGGTCCAGTTTGGCGGCGAAGAGTTCGCGCTCGGAATCCAGCACCGTCAGGAAGGATTCCAGCCCGCCCTTGAAGCGCTTGCCGGCCAGCTCGGAGTAGCGCCGAAAGCTCTCCACCAGGGCTTCCTGCTCCCGGCGGAATTCTTCCAGCCGGGCGTGGGCCACCAGCCCGTCGGACACCTCGCGGAAGGCCTGGCGGACGGTGAACTGGTAGAGGATCAGGGCCTGTTCCTGCTGGGCCTCGGTGGTCCGCAGGGTGTAGGTGTTGAAGCCGCCGGTGAAGATCGGCAGCGCCAGGTTCGAGCCGATGCTCCAGGTGCTGGAGGCGCCGGTGAACAGGCGCGACAGGTCCACACTCTGGGTGCCCCTCAGGCCGGTGAGTGAAATCCGGGGGAAAAAATTGGCCCGCGCCGCCCCGATGCGGTAATTGGCGGCCTTGAGAATCGCTTCGGACTGCCGGATGTCCGGCCGCCGCTCCAGCAGCTCGGAGGGCAGGCCGGCGGGAACCGTGGGGCGCGTGATCAACTCCGTCAGGGACCTGCCCCGCTGGATGGCCTGGGGGGTGATCCCCAGCAGGATGCTGAGCTGGTTCTCCTTTTGGGCGACCTGACGCTCCAGGTCCGGGATCCGGGCGCCGGCGATGTGCACCAGGGCGTTGGCCTGGGCCACGTCCTCCCCGGAGACCACCCCGCGCTGGTGGCGCAGCATCACCAGGCGGCGGGAATTCTGGAAGGACGCCAGGGTGGCGCGCGAGATCTCCAGCTGGCGGTCCAGGGCGCGCAGTTCGAAGTAGGCCTGGGCCACGTCGGCCACCACGGCGGCCCACACCGCCCGTTGACCCCATTCGGAGGCGAAGAAAAGCTCCTGGGAGGCCTTGGTGAGATTCGACAGACGTCCGAAGAGGTCGATCTCCCAGAAAAGGTCGAGGCTGAACTGGGCAAAGTTTTCAGTGGTATTGGCGTTCGAGGGAATCGGCGGGTCGACCCGTGTGCGGCTCAACCGTTGGCGCTGGTAGAGGGCGGTGCCGCCCACCTGGGGCAGCAGAAACGAACGGCTGACCCCCACCGCGGCCCGTGATTCGGCCACCCGGGCGAAGGCCAGGCGCGCGTCGTAGCCCTGGGCCAGGGCGATGCCGATCAGGCTTTGGAGGGCCGGGTCGTCGAAGATCTCCCACCAGTCCAGGTCGGCCAGGGTGGCCAGTTCGGGCTGGGGCTGACCTTTGAGGGACTGGAAGCGGTAGTCTTCGGGGACCTCCCCCGGGGTGCGGACGTAGGCGGGGGCCAGGCAGCCGCTCAAGAGCGCAGCACCGATCAGGAGCAAAGCCGATCGTTTCATGGGCGCCCCCCTTCCTTGTGGACCTGGGTTGGCACGGCATGCGGTCCCTTCATTTTTTCAACCGCTGACTGGACGGCGAAGTAGAGCGTCGGAATGAAGAACAGGCTCAGCAGCGTGGCGGTGGCCATGCCGGCAACGACGGCCGTGCCCACCGACCAGCGGGCCGCTGCGCCGGCGCCCGAGGACAGCAGCAGGGGCGTCAAGCCGAAGACCTCCGCCAGGGCGGTCATCAGAACCGCCCGAAAGCGCAGCCGGGCGCCCTCCAGCGCGGCGTCGAAGATCGAATAGCCCTCCAGCTCGCGCTTGCTTTTGGCGAATTCCACGATCATGATGGAAATTTTGGCATTAAGGCCGATGAGCATCACGATGCCCACCTGGACGTAGACGTCGTTGGCCAACCCCCGCAGCCAGATTCCCGAAAGGGCACCGAAGACCGTTATCGGCAGCCCCAGCAGGACCCCCAGAGGAATGGCCCAGCTCTCGTAGAGGGCCGCCAGGATCAGGAAAACGAAGAGCACCGAGAAGGCGAAGATGTAGGCGGCCTGGCCGCCGGCGAGCTTCTCCTGGAAGGCCAGCCCGGTCCACTCGAAGCCGAAGCCCCGGGGCAGGTCCTCGGACAGGCGCTCCATGGCGGCGATGGCCTGCCCGGAGCTGAAGCCCGGCGCGCTCTGCCCCGAGAGTTCCGCCGACCGGAACATGTTGTAGCGGTTGATGTGGATCGGGCCGCTGTGGGGGTTTACCGTGACCAGGGTGCTCAGAGGCACCATCTCGCCGGTGGCGTTGCGCACATGGATGTCGCCGATGTCCTCCGGGCCTCGGCGGAATTCCGGCTTGGCCTGGATCATGACGCTGTATACCCGGCCGAATTTGTTGAAGTCGTTGACCATGAAGCTGCCCAGGTAGAGCTGCAGCCCGTCGAAGACGCTTCGCAGCGGGATACCCAGCGTCTGGACCTTGTCGCGGTCGATCTCCAGCCTGACCTGGGGCACGTTGACCTCGAAGGTGTTGAAGAGGGCCGCGATCGCCGGTTCCCCGGCGGTAGCCGCGACCATGTTCTGGGCCTGGCCGAAGAGTTCCTCCGGCGTGTGGTTGGCGCGGTCCTGGAGCTGGTACTGGAAGCCGCTGACATTGCCCATGCCGGGGATCGAGGGCAGCGAGAAAACGAAGGCGCGGGCCTCGGGGTAGCCTGCGAACTCCCGGCGCAGGCGCTGCATGATGGCGGTCACCTGGGTTTCCCCGGACGTCCGCAGGTCCCAGGGCTCCAGGGTCATCACCAGGGTGCAGGCGTCGGAGCTGAACGAGCTGGTCATGAGGTTGAAGCCGCCCCAGCCGAGAATCGTCTGGATGCCCGGAACCTCCGCGGCAAATTGCTCGGCGCGGGTCAGGACCGCGTCGGTGCGCTCCAGGGAGGCCCCCGGCGGCAGGGTGAAAGTGGCGAAAACGACCCCCTGGTCGTCTTCCGGCACCAACCCGCCGGGCAGGGTCCGCAGGAGGCCGCCTGCGCCCACATACACCGCCGCCAGGAGGACCAGGGGCACCACCAGGCGGCCCATGAAGAATTTGACACCTTTGAGATAACCGGCCGTGAGGCCGTCGAAAAAGCGGTTGAACCAGCGGTTGAAGGCGGCCAACGGTCCCACCTGGTCCTTCTTCTTGGGGCGCAGGATCTTGACGCACAATGCCGGGGTGAGGGTCAAGGCCACCAGGATCGAGAGCAGGGCGGCGAAACACAGGGTGAAGGCGAACTGGCGGTAGAGCTGGCCGACGATACCCCCCAGGAAAACGATCGGCACGTAGACCGCGAGCAGGGCACAGGCCACTCCGATGATGGGCCGGGTGACCTCGCCCATGGCCTTTTCGGTGGCCTCAAGCGGACTCAAACCCTCCGCCATGTGGGCTTTGACGGCCTCCACTACCACGATCGCGTCGTCCATCACCGAGCCGATAGCCAGCACCAGCCCGAACAGGGAAAGGGTGTTGATGGAAAACCCGAGGGCCGCGAAGATCGCGAACGTGCCCACCATCGGTACGGGCACCACCAGGCAGGGAATCAGGGTGGCCCGGATGTTCCCCAGAAAAATGAAGACCACCAGGATGACCAGGCCCAGCGCCTTAAATAAGGTGAACACCACTTCGGTGAGCGCGGCCCGCACGAAGAGGGTGTTGTCGTAGGAGACCTCGTATTCCAGGTCCGGCGGAAAACTCTGCTTGGCCTCCTTCATGAAGTCCCGGATCTTGTCGGCCACGTCCAGGGCGTTGGCCCCGGGGAGCTGGTAGACCACCAGGGTGGTGGCCGGCTTGCCGGCGCGGCGCGAAAACGAGGTGTACATCCGGGCCCCCAGCTCGGCCTGGGCCACGTCCCGGATGCGCAGGATGGCGCCGTCCGGCTGGGTGCGGACGATGATGTTGCCGAATTCCTCCTCGTCGGTCAGACGCCCTCGCACGTCCACGGTCTCCTGGAAGACCACCCCGGGCCGGGCCGGCGGCTGACCCACCTGGCCGGCGGGCGCCTGGACGTTCTGGTCCCGCACCGCCTGGACGACGTCCGTGGCCGTGAGCCCCAGGCCGGCCAGGCGGTCGGGCCGGACCCAGAGGCGCATGGCGTACTGCCGCTCCCCCACGATGGCGATGTTGCCCACCCCGTAAATGCGGGAGATGTGGTCGTAGAGGTTCAGGGAGGCGTAGTTGCTGAGAAACAGATTGTCGTAAGTCCCGTTGGGGGAATACAGGGACAGCACGATCAGCATGTCCGGCGAGGCTTTCTGGACCGTGATGCCGAAGTTGATGACCTCCGGCGGCAGGTCGCGCTCGGCCCGGCTGACCCGGTTCTGGACGTCCACCTGGGCGATGTCGATGTCGGTGCCCACGGCGAAGGTGCAGGTCAGGGAGTAGCGGCCGTCGCTGGTGCTGCTGGAGGACATGTAGAGCATGTTCTCGGCGCCGTTGACCTCCTGCTCGATGGGGATGGCGACGTTTTCCTCCACCACCCGGGCGCTGGCCCCGAAAAAGAAGGTCTCCACCGTGACCGTGGGCGGGCTGATGGGGGGGAACTGCGCCACCGGCAGGGCGAAGATCGCCAGCACGCCGGCGATGGTGATCACAAGGGATATCACCATGGCGAAGATGGGGTGGTGGATGAAAAATTTGACCATGACCCTATCCCTCGACCTTTTCCTGGCTGGGGGTCACCTTGCGGCCCGGCAGGGCCCGTTGCAGGCCGTCCACCACCACCCGCTCGCCGGCCGCGAGCCCCTCGGTGACGATGAAGAAATCCCGGTGCCGCCCCCCTGTGGTGACGGGGCGCAGGGCCACCACATCGTCCTTGTCCACCACCAGCACCATCTGCACGCCCTGCATGACCTGCACCGCCCGCTGGGGCAGCAGCAGGGCGCCAGGTCTTTCCTCCAGCACCACCCGGACGCGGCCGAACAGCCCGGGTCGCAGCAGCCCGTCGGGGTTGGGGAAATTGACATACACGTTCAGGGTGCCGGTGGTCGGGCTCAAGGCGCGGTCCACGAAGCTCAGGCTGCCCCGGTGGGGATAGACGGAAGCGTCCGCCAGGATTAGTTCGAAGGGCGCGGCGTTCTCGACCGGGACAAAGGGGTTGCCTTCGGGGGGCTGCTGGGCCACGCGCAGATAGTCGACTTCGCTGAGGCTGAAGACCACCCGCATGGGGTCCCGGGAGGAGAGGGTCGTCAGCAGGGTTTGGTCCGGGGCCACCAGGTTTCCCACCGTCACCGCCTGCTTGCCGATAACCCCGCCGATGGGGGCGCGGATCTCGGTGAATTTCAGGTTCAACTCGGCGTCGGCGATGGCCGCCTTGGCCTTTTCGATGGACGCCTGGCCGAATTCCACCGACGATTCGGCGTTGTCGAGATCCATCTGCGGGGCGGCGTCCTCGGCCACCAGCGGCTGCAGGCGCGCCACATCCATCCGGGCCTTGTTCAGGGCGGCCTGGGCCTGGGCGAGACCGCCCCGGGCCGCCTGCAATGCCACCTGGTAGGGCCGCTGGTCGATCACGAACAGGAGCTCCCCGGCCTTTACCCGGCTGCCCTCCTCGAAGAGCACCTTCTCCAGGAAGCCCGCCACCCGGGAGCGGATCTCCACGGTTTCGCGGGCCTCGCTGCGGGCTACATACTCTCCGTAGATGGGCACGTTTTGGGTGGAGACCGGCGCCACCACGACGGCCGGCGGTGCGGCGGCCGGCGGTGCGCCCGCTTGTTCCGGGGAGCCGCAAGCCGCCAACAGGAGCAGGCAAAAGCCGAAGCCGGCGCGGGTCAGGCGCCGAAACTTCCGGTGGTCGGGGTGTCGAATTTGCAGCATGGGCAACCTCTCGGGGCAGCGGGTGTGTCGGTCATTGGGGGTTAGCAGGGGTTGAAACTGTCCGGGACAGCCGGTCCTGCCGGGCTACCGGGATCACCAGGACCCGGCTCAGGCCTTCGATTTTGACGGCCGGCCGGAAGATTCGGCTGAATCCAGGCACGGCGGTTTGAAGCTGTCGCTGAACAGGGATTGGAGATCAAAAGTCGAACGCCGGCCCAGGTCGTCGAAGTGACGCTCCAGGAAGTTTTCCGCCCAGGCCCGGCCGCGCTCCTTGAGGTAGGTCAGGTAGGCCCACTCGGCGTTGAGCTTGCTGGAGGCATCCAGGCCCTTGAGCTCCTCGTGGCAGTGGATCAGGTGCACGAAGCAGTCGCGGTAGCGCTCGGACTCCAGGTTCTCGGCCGCGATCAGTTGGTGCAGCAGCTCGATGGCTCGCAGCTCCTTGATCAGGCTGGCGTTGAAGGTGATCTCGTTTAAGCGGTTGATGATCTCGCGGCCGGTGCGCGGCAGCTTTTGCCGCACCAGGGGGTTGATCTGGACCACCACCAGGTCGCGCGTGGCCATGTCCTCCACCAGGGGGTGCAGCGCCGGGTTGCCGATGAAGCCGCCGTCCCAGTAAGCCTCGCCGTCGATCTCGACCGCCTGGAAGAGAAACGGCAGGCAGGCCGAGGCCATGATGGTGTCCACGGAGAGCTCTGGCTGGGTGAAGACCCGTCCCCGGCCGGTGCGCACGTTGGTGGCGGTCACATGGACCTTGAGCGTGGTGCATCGGTTGACCCGCTCGAAATCGACCCTGGCGGCCACCATGTCGCGCAGGGGGTTGATGTTGAGCGGGTTCAGCTCATAGGGCGAAAACTGCCGGGTGAGGTGCTCGAAGAAGAGATAGCCCGGCGAGTAATCCAGGCTGAAGCGGCTGGTCAACCGGTCCCAGAGGGTGCGTTGCACGGGCGAGGTGCGGGCCCCATCGCTGACCGCCTTCCAGAAGGCGGAGAGATTCTCCCGGGCGGCCTCCCGGCCGCCGTGCTCCAACCCGTCGGCCACGACCACCGCGTTCATGGCCCCGGCGCTGGTGCCGCTGATGCTGGCGATGTGAATGCGCGGATCCTGCAACAGGCGGTCCAAAACCCCCCAGGTCAGGGCGCCGTGGGCGCCGCCCCCTTGGAGGGCGAGGTCGATGGTTTTGCGCTCCGGGGCGGAGGCGGCGAACTTGCGCGATTTGCTTGGGCTCATGGGCTCGATTCCATATCGGGGTCAATAATATTTATTGCTCAGCAAGGGATCGGTTTTGTCAATCCCGCCTTTTGATGGGTGCCGTTATAAAGGTGATGAACCAGTAAAATGTCAATATCCAGACAGTTTCGTAAAAGGGTCAAGTTACGGCGCGCAACTCTCAGCGGCGTGAGGTGCACCAATCTGCGCCGCAGCGACTTCGAGATGCAGCGCAACGCAGAAATTGGCCTTTTTACGGAACTGTCAATTTTTGCGCCGGGCCACGATGCGCTCCTGCCCGGGGGTGTGCAGCACCAGGCGGCCTTCGGGGTCGATCTCGAAGCGGTAGGTCTCCTGCAGCAATCTCAAGAAGTGCGCCTCCTGGTCGGCATGCGGCTGGGGGCAGGCCATCATCGTGCCCCCCATCTGGCCGAAGGTGAGGCCCTCACCGCTCAGTTTGTAGCTGCCGAAAAACCGGTTGCAGGAGGCGCCGCCGGCCACGCGGCCCTCCTCCATGAAGAGAATCGTCACCTCGGCGTCGGCGATCACCGGCTGGCCGCCGATCTCCTCCACGACCCATTCCCCGCCGGTCAATAGCGACTTCGGCTCGCCCCCGCAGCCGGAATGCGTCTCCCCGTCCAGATCGTAGCGCACCCGGTAGGGGTGGGGCATGCCGGTGGCGATATCGGCGCAGATCCGCGGCTGGATGGAGACCGAAAGGCTGCGGCCGTCGGCGGCGGTCCGGTAGAGGATGCCCGCGGCGGTGACCTCCGGCTCCGGCCGGGGCATGCGAAGCTGCAGGGCCCCGTAGTCGGCATTGAGCGAAATCGCCTCGGCCGCGATGGTGATCTGCCAGCCGGGCTCCTGGCCACGGGCGGTGAAGGGAAGCTCGGGTGCGGTGACCACCCGGCACTCCGGCAGCGTGACCCCATGCGCCACCACCGTGGCGCGGTCGCCCTTGCTCCAAAAGCTGGTGTCGCTGTCGTCGAGGGCCACATAGCGGGCGCCGGAGGCCGACACCACGGGTTTGAGGTCATAGCTCCGGCCGCCGACGGCCAACAGGTCATTCGTCCCCAGCGCGCCGAAGACCACCGCGACATCCCCGCAGCGGTAAGGGGTGCCGAAAACGGTCCGCTCCACCGGCCGCAGCCGCAGCTCCCCCAGCGCCACCACCCCCGACTTGACGGCGATCTCCACGCTCTGGGTGACGCGCAGCGGACCAGGGCTCGAGACAATCGCGCCCCGAAAAAGGTGGCGGCCGCCGCTTTGGAGCAAGGCGGGGTCCAAGCTCAACTCAAACGGGATCGGCACCTGGCGCCCATCCAGCTGCCGGTGCTGCTCGGCCACCAGGGCCGCTGGCCGGACATCGGTCGCTCGCAGCTCCACCACGGCCGCGCTCGCCGGCGGCAGCGCGATCCGCTCCGGGTAGGACAGCCGGCCCCTGATCACCAGGCGCTCTTCGATTTTGGGAATACTTCCGGCAGGCGCGGCGCAGCCCGCCAGAATGCCGGCCGCCACCAGCCCAAAGGCGATTTTCCAGAGTTTCATAGCCCATTTCCTGTGGATGCTGCGTGGGTGTACCGCACACGAATCTCCGGCCGGCGTGCCGTCGGCTCCGCGATCGATCAGAGGTTCAACTGGGTGATGCGCGTCCCGTCCAGGGAGATCCCCGCCATCAGCCCGTTGTTGACCAGCACAAACCCAACCACCGGCTGCTGGGCCGTGGCGGTGGTCACCTGGGCGTTGGCGCCCACCGAGAGCAGGGTCACCGACGCATCGGCACCCACCGTCCAGCCCCGGCTGTTCTGGAAGCGCGTCAGCGCTTGGTCGGTCATGAAAAGCAGGAAGACCGCGGTGGACTGGGCGCCGGCCTGCAAGCCCAAGGACCCGCCGGTGGTGGCGTGGTAGCTCCGGGTCTCGCCGCCGACCCGCAGCGCACCCTGGCCGCGCGCGACGCCGAAGATGAAGCCGGCCCTGAGCACGGCGGGAAACACCAGCACGCCGCGGGCCTGTGCCACCAGCTCCTGGGAGCCCCCCACCTGCCGAAAGAGTTCGGAGAGGGCGCTGTCCACGCCGGCGTCGATGTTGCGGCGCTGCAAATCGGGGTCCCCCGAACCGGGGCCGGTGGTGGTGCAGCCGGCGAGGAGCACCAGCAAAGCGGCCAGAGTCAATCTCAAAATTCGTTTGTTCACGCCAAACTCCCCATTTATAAAAGTAGGTTGAAGTCCGGGTCAGCTGGAAACCGACATTTCGGGCTGTTGTTTCAGCATGCGGATTCCGGCGAACCCGAACAGGATCGAAATCAGCGGGTTCAAGAGGTTGAAAAAGGTGAAAGGCGCATAGCTCAGCGTGGCTACGCCCAGCGCGGCCGCCATGAAGGCGCCGCAACTATTCCAGGGGATCAGGGCCGAGGTGACGGTGGCTGAATCTCCGAGTGCGCGGGACAGGACAACCGGCGCAAGCCCGCGCTGTCCGAAGGCGCCCTTGAACATCCGGCCGGGAAGCACGATGGCGATGTACTGGTCGGCCGTGACGACGTTGGTCGCCACCGTCGACCCGATCAGGGTCGTCACCAGGGCCCCGGTGGACTTCACCACGGCGAGAAGCGGCGCCGCCAGACGCTCCACCGCACCGGCCTTCTCGACCACGCCGCCGAAGCCCAGGGCGACGATGATCAACCAGACCGTGCTCAGCATGCTATCCATGCCGCCCCGGGAGGCGAGTTGATCGATGGCCGCGTAGCCGGTGGTCGAGACATAGCCGCTTGCCAACGCCTGCCAGGCGCCTTTGAGCAGCGCCAGCGGGGCCGGCAGATGGGGGGCGGCGGCAAACGCGATGACCCGCTCGGGGGCCATGACGACCCCCAGCAGGGCGCCCGCCAGCGCGCCTATCATGATCGTCTTAAAGGGCGGGACTTTCAGCCACGCCAGGGCGAAAACCACCAGAAAGGGCAGGAAGTGGACCGGCGAAACACCGAAAGCCTCATTGATGGCCCGGGCCTTGGCCGAAACATCGGCATCACCCGGCTCACCCAGAAACCAGAAAAGCGCGACAGCGGCCGCCAGCGTGGGCACCGAGGTCCACAGCGTCTCGCGCAGGTGCTGGTAGAGGTCCGCACCCGCGACGGCGGCGGCCAGATTGGCGGTATCGGAGAGCGGCGAGGACTTGTCTCCGAAATAGGCTCCCGAGATCACCGCCCCCGCCGTGATCGCCGGGCTGAGTTCCATGTTGATGGCAATGCCCACCAGGCCGACGCCGATGGTGCCGACAACCGTCCAGGAACTGCCGATGCTCAGGGAGACAATGGCGCAAATGACGACCGCCGTCGCATAGAAGAAATTCGGGTTGAGCAGTTGCAGGCCGTAGTACACCATGGCCATCAGGGTGCCGCTCATCGCCCAGGTGCCGATCAGGGCGCCGACCGCGAACAGGATCAAAATCGCGCCCACACCGGTGCCGATGCTGGTGCTGGCCGCCTCGCCCAGCGCATCGAGGCTGTGGCCGGCACGCCGTCCGATGAGCGTCGCCACCAGCGCCGCAATCACCAGCGCCACCTGGTTGGGCCCTTTGGCGCCGGCATCGCCGAAGAGGAAGTAGGACAGGCCGACAAGTACGATGAGCGCCAGGATTGGTACCGCCGCCTCGGCCAGGCTGAGCGGTCGGGCCGGTTTGGGGGTCGTTTCGCTCATCGGGGCCCTCATCCTTTATCGTATTCGCATTCGTTCTGGGTGGAAACCAATCAGCCGGAGCCAGGGTGGGTCTTAAAGAGGGCAAGTCATTGCTTTTCTTTAAAATAGCAGAGCGGCAAGGGGTGTCAAGCGGAATTTGGCGGCTCCGACAGGGGCCTCGGCCCGATAGCCTTGGAAAGAGGTGGTAGTGACCGCCGAAAATCTGCTCTTGTGTGAACCGAGGGAAATTATCCTGTTGACAACCAACGGCCCTTCTTGCGATAGCTCGCCTCTAAAATGGACATTTACGCCATCCCCACCTGTTTCAAAGCCGGCTGCCGCGGAAAGACACGATGAACCCGGCCGGTATCTCCCATCATGACTTCCTGCAATGAGGTGATCCATGATCTTCCAGCTTTCGCATGGCGCCAGGTCGGCCGCGTTCTGCGCCCTCATCCTGCTTTCCGTCGGCCAGCCGGCAATGGCCCAGACCCCCACCCTGGCGGAGTGCGCGGCGATCCAGTCGGACACTGAACGCCTGGCCTGTTATGACCGCCTCAGCGGCGCCCGGCCGGCGGCGCCCGAGGAGCCGGCGGCCCCGTCGGAATTGGAGATCGTCACCCCTGCGGAGCCCGTCGCGGCCGCCTCGGCCCCGGCGCCCTCCCTGATCGACGCCGCCTGGGGTTTTGCGCCCGACGCCCCCAAATTCATTCTCAGCACCTACCGCCCCAACTACCTCCTGTTCGCCCGCTACACCGACAGAACCAACGACGAGCCCTTCTCGCCCCTGTTCGAGGCCGCCGGTTCGGACCAGGATATCGACGCCGTCGAGGCGGTCTTCCAGATCAGCTTCAAGACCCGCCTCTGGACCACCGACGACCGGCAC
Organism: Desulfobacteraceae bacterium; assembly: GCA_022340425.1. Taxonomy (NCBI): domain Bacteria; kingdom Pseudomonadati; phylum Thermodesulfobacteriota; class Desulfobacteria; order Desulfobacterales; family Desulfobacteraceae; species Desulfobacteraceae bacterium. The sequence goes on from JAJDNY010000185.1 coordinate 11,712, forward strand.
TGGGGGGCGTGGATCGCCTACACCCAGCAGAGCCACTGGCAGGTTTACAACGACGACGTGTCGCGCCCCTTCCGGGAAACCAACTACATGCCCACAATCTTCCTGAGCTACCGGCCGGGTCTGGAATTTGCCGGCTTCCACTGGCGGCTGCTCAACTTCGGCTACGTCCACCAGTCCAACGGCCGCTCCGATATCCTCTCGCGCAGCTGGGACCGCCTCTTCGCGGAGTTTGGCATCGAGCGCGGCAACTTCGCGCTCCTGGCCCGGCCCTGGTATCGGATCCCGGAAAGCTCTAGCGACGATGACAATGAGGACATCACCGACTACTACGGCTACGGGGACCTCACCGCGATCTACAAGATCGGGGACCACAGCCTGGCGCTCATGGGGCGCGGCAACATCAGGGAGGGCAAGGGAGCGGCCCAGTTCACCTGGATGTCGCCGCCCCTGTTGGGGCCGCTGCGCGCCTATGTCAAAGGCTTCACCGGCTACGGCGAAAGCATGATCGATTACAACTGGAACCAATCCACCATCGGCTTCGGCTTCGCCCTGAATGACACCCTTTGACGGTTCCGCAAAAAGGTTAATTTCTGAGTTACGCTGCTTTTCGAAGTCGCTGCGGCGCATCTTGAGATAGGCCTCACTTCTCGAGATTTGCGCACCGTAACTTGCTTTTTGCAGAACCGTTAAAATGAAAGCGCCGCCCCCGTCTCACGCCATCGGCGTTTGTCAGAAATCGATGGCGTCGCGGATCAGCGGGCAGGTCATGCAGTGGCCGCCGCCCCGGCCGCGGCCCAGCTCGGCGCCGGCGATGGTGATGACCTCGACCCCGGCCTTGCGCAGCTCGGTGTTGGTCCAGGTGTTGCGGTCGTAGGCGACCACCACCCCCGGGGAGAGGGCCACCAGGTTGTTGCCGCTGTCCCACTGGGCGCGCTCGTTGGCGTAGTGGTCCCCGCCGGTCTCGATGACCCGCAGTTTATTCAGGTTCAAGGCCTCGGCGACCACGTCCACGAAGGGCTTATTTTCGATGGTGGCCTCGATCCCGGAAGGCTTGTCGCTGGGCCGCAGCGTGATGGCGTGCACCTGGTCCATGAGGGGCCGGTAGACCGTCACCAGGTCGCGGTCGGCGAAGGTGAAGACCGTGTCCAGGTGCATGGCGGCGCGCAGCTTGGGCATGGCCGCCACGATCACTTTTTCGGCGGCCCCCTTGGCGAAGAGCGCGGCTGCCGCCAGGGAGATGCCCTGGCGCGAGGTCCGTTCGCTCATCCCGATCAGGACCACCCCGTTGCCCACCGGCATCACGTCCCCGCCCTCCAGCGTCGCCAGGCCGAAACTCTGGTCCGGGTCGCCCCACCAGACCTGGATGCCCGCGTTGGCGAAGGAGGGGTGGAAGCGGTAGATAGCGGTGGTCAGCAGGGTCTCTTCGCGGCGCACCGGCCAGTAGAGGGGGTTGAGGGTGACGCCGCCGTAGATCCAGCAGGTGGTGTCGCGGGTGTAGAGGGTGTTGGGCAGCGGGGGCAGGAGGTACTCCGTCACCCCGTGGGCTTCGCGCACGAGTTCCAGGTAGTCCGAGGTGGCGAACTCCTTGGGGATGTCCACCACCGAGAGCCCGCCGATCAGAAATTCGGCCAGGACCCGCGGCTCCAGGCTCTCCAGGTAGGCCCGGGTGTCCTCGAGCAGCCCCAGGCCGACATTGGTGGGTTTGATCTTGCGGTCCAAAATCCAGGCCCTGGCCTCGGGGATCGCCACCGTCTCGGCCAGGAGGTTGTGCATCTCCACCACCTCGACCCCGCGCTCGCGCATCTTGGTCATGAAGTCGAAGTGGTCGCGCTTGGCGGCCTGCACCCAGAGAACGTCGTCGAAGAGCAGGTAGTCGTTGTTGCTGGGGGTCAGGCGCGTGTGGCCCAGCCCGGGGGCGCAGACCATGACTTTGCGCAGGGTGCCGACCTCGGAGTGGACCCCGTAGACCGGTTGCTTTCCGGCCGTGGTTGTTTGGCTTTGGCTCGTCATTGGCAGTTCCTCCTAAGTTTGCGCGTTGGCGTCAGACGGCGATCAGGCCGGTGGCCAGGGCGTAGAGACCCACTACCGCCCCCGCCGCCACGAGGCCGAAGAGCCCCTTCTCGGCCGTGGTGAAGACCGCGGCCCCCTGCTCCCGGCGGGCGATGACGAATAGCAGCGCCCCGGGGGCGAAGAGGATGCAGGAGAGCAGCAGGTGTTTCAGCCCGCCGGCCCACAGCATGAAGAGGGTGTAGACGGTGGCGATAGCCGCCCAGGTCAAGTCCCACCCCAGGTCCTTGGACCCCGGCGCGTAGGTCTCCCGAGTCAGGGCCAGCTTGAGGGCGTAGCCCGCCACCAGGACGTACGGGATCAGGGTCATGGCGCTGGTCATCTCCAGGGCCAGGTCAAAGGCGTAGCGGGCGAACATGGTCAGGATCAGGAAGATCTGGACCAAAATGTTGGTGATCCAGAGCGCGGCGGATGGGACCTGGTGCTGGTTCTCGTGGCCCAGTCCCTGGGGAACCAGGTTGAACTTGGCGGCCGAGTAGAGGACCTCGGCGGCCAGCAGCGACCAGGCCAGGTAAGCGCCCAGGACCGAGACGATCAGCCCGGCACTGACGAACTTGAGCCCCCAGGGGCCGACCACCGCCGCCAGGGCGCCCGCCATGGACGGCTGCCTCAGCCCGGCCAGCTCGGGTCGCTGCAGCACTCCGAAGGGCAGCAGGGTCACCAGCACCAGCAGGCAGAGGACGCCGATGAAGCCCATCACCGTCGCCCAGCCGACGTCCTCCCGGCGCCTGGCATAGCGCGAATAGACGCTGGCGCCCTCGATCCCGATGAAGACGAAAACCGTCACCAGCATGGTGCTGCGCACCTGGTTGAAAATGTCGGCCCCGCTGTAGTCGCCGCCGCCCCAGAAACTGGCGGCGAAAAGATCGGCCTTGAAGGTGACGGCCATAATCACGATGAAGACGAAGATCGGGACGATCTTGGCGACGGTCACCACCTTGTTGATGAAGGCCGCTTCCTTGATGCCGCGCAGGATCATGAAATGCACCGCCCACAGGATGACCGAGGAGACGATGATGGCCGCCGGCGTGTTGCCGTCGCCGAAGATCGGGAAAAATGCCCCCAGGGTGGATTTGATCAGTATGAAATAGGTCGTGTTGCCCAGGCAGGTCCCGGCCCAGAAGCCGAAGGCCGCGGCGAACCCCAGGAAATTGCCGAACCCCGCCTGGGCGTAGGCGAAGATGCCGGCATCAAGATCGGGCTTGCGTACCGCCAGGGACTGGAAGACAAAGGCCAGCATCAGCATGCCGCCGCCGGCCACCAGCCAGGCGACGATGGCCCCGAAGGGCCCGGTGGACGCCCCGAAACGGGCCGGCAGCGAGAAGATCCCCGCCCCGACCATGGATCCGACCACCATGGCGGTCAGGGTGCCGCGTGAGAATTTTTCAGTCGATTCCATGCGTTATTCCCCTTTCTATTGGCTTTCGGGAGTCGCTTTTTGGGGAGCCTTGATCACACCCGCCGGATGAGTGACCGGATGCCCCAAAGGCGGTAATTCCCCGGTCACATCTCGCAGCAAATGGGGCGGCCGCTGCCATCGAGCAAGCCCCCGACAACCATCTGGAAAAGATCCGTGCGGTGAAATAACCGTGAAAAATTCCGAATGGTACTGCCAAGAGCCTTCTTGTTTTTCATAGATAGTCGAAATCGTTAAGAAATAAAAATCGTGGGGTTCAAAATCAGTTTGGATATCCGATGCCGAACCTCGTTGTCATTTTTGAGGTTCAGCCCGAACTGCCCTCATGGATTCCACGCCCGCTGCCTAAGGAAAAAACCTCCGGCTGCCCAGAGCCGGTTGTTATTTCAGAGGACTCGCACAACAAGCTGATGGCACCCAATAATATTTTGTACTGGTCGGAATTTCGGAATGCGGTCAGCTTCTCCTGGGTCTGCCATTCCAAAATCAGGATGACCCTGTTTTCATTTTCGCCTTCCTGGAAAAAGCGGTACCCGATACATCCCGAGTCAGGCTGACAAGTGCTGTATCTGAGTGTTTCCAGTGTTTGCAAAAACTCTGTGCGTTTTTTGGGGGAAGTCACCATTTTCAATAGGGCAAATACGGACAAGGACTTTTCCCCTTTCAGTAAACGGATGCCATTCGATCCGGCAAACGGATAATCATCTTCCATGCCAGATCGAGAAGAAAATTCAACCCTTTGATATTATTTGACTAATATGTGATAGGTGGGAGGGGAGCGATCTTAGAGAGGTCGTGATATTTCGCGGATCCGTGAAATATCACGATGAGGGGCTTTTACTGATTCCGAAAAATATTAAGTTTTCGCATGCGGGAACGCAGGGTGCTGGGGTTAATGTTCAATCTGGCGGCCGCTCCCTGCTTGCCGTCGATCTTCCAGCCAACCTTCCCGAGAACCTGCAGAATGTGCGACCGTTCCACCGCCTCAAGACTTTCGCTCGGGGAGGCGGGGGGGGCTGGCAGGGGGGTTTTCATTTCTCCTGCCAGTTGCAAAACGGGTCCATCGGTATTGATAACGGCCCCTTCGATGATGTTTTCCAGCTCCCTGACATTTCCGGGCCAGGGATACTGACGCAAGTTCTCCATCACTTGCGGGGGAATTTTGGTAACCTCTTTTCCAATCTTCCTGTTAAACCTCCGGACGAAAGCTTTGACCAGCAAGGGGATATCCTCTTGACGCTGACGCAAGGGCGGCACCGTTATGGGAAATACATGTAACCTGTACCACAAATCTTCCCGGAAGCGCCCCTTTCTCACTTCCTCCTCAAGGTCCCGATTGGTGGCGGCAATGATGCGCACATCGACCTTCAGGGGCTGGGAAC
>JAJDNY010000186.1 GCA_022340425.1 Desulfobacteraceae bacterium
TCTTTCCTTTGGGTCTTTCCTCGGTTGCTAAACCCCCCGTTCGCAAGCACAAACCACATCGCCCGCGCCACCAGTCAATGGATGGCAGTGATGGACTAAGGGAACCCCCTCTTAGAATCAAGTTTTTTAAAAAATATGCCGGGTTCGGAACCCTGTCCATTGGACCAAAGTCTAATAGACAGCATCTTCGTTCGTTTCTATTAGTGCGTAAACAGGGTGCTGGCCGTTTGAATCAATTCAAGGAAAGACCGGGCAGGAGATTTTGGGAAGAGGAATCTCTTTTTCGCTATCCTGGGTTGCGGGAGCAGCCAGCCTCAGACTTTTCACAGGTTGCAGCTTTATTTCTTTGTCCAATTGGAGGTAGAATCATCCGATGAGAAACTTTTCAGATATGACTGGCAATATTTCAGCTGCGAAAAATTTCGCTGTAGATGCCTGGCGCCTGAGCATGATGGCGGCCGAGCTTGGAACGGCGGCTGTAACGACGATCATGCTCCGGAATTGCTACTGGGTGGCAAGTTGGCCAAATCCCGACCGGCGCTTGAACGCCGAAGGCGAACGGATGATCACCGAGAAGATTACAGCAGCCATGGAGGTTACTGCGGCATTGCAGCGTGCGGCTTTCGGGGTATGGTCGGGCACATTCAACCCGTGGCGCTCAGGCCGAAAAATTCTGATCCCACTGCATCGCAAGGCAACAGCAAACGCGCGCCGCTTGGCGCGGCGCAAGCACTTTTGAAGACCCGCGCCGCTTCGGTTAGAACGAAAGAATTCGGGTTAAACCGGAAGTAACAACGCGACCCAAAGCGGCAAGTGGTCAGACATCTGGTAGGTCCGCCAGCGCTGGTAGGCTCTGAGGCGCTCTGCCGGTTTGCGAAGGCCTGATTTAACCTTGGTCGCCGGCTGCGCCGCGCGATAGGCTGCGGTGCGAGCGAAGCGGGAGAGATCTTCATCCCGCAAAACGTGCTCGTAGAGCTGCACCACACCGGCGGTCGGAGCGCCATCGGCCAATGGCATCTCACGCGCCGATGACACGAAACCAATCAGGCCGTAATATCGACCCGGCACCACGTGGGCCGGCAGCAACACGGGATCCGGCAGTTGCACCCCGCCCTCGAGCAACGCCTGGTGGATCGGGCTGCCGGGCCGTTCCAGCTGAAAATCGCCCATCAGCAGCAGATCGGTCTGGTCGTGGCGTGCCCGGGCCAGCAGGTATCGCCCCAGATTGCGCACCTCACGCAGACGTCTGGGCAAGGCATCGCCACCCCGGGCGCTCCCAGCCCAGACGATGTGGGTGGTGCAGACCTGAAATTCCCAGTCTCCGGAGCGAAAAGCCGCCAGCAGCGGCGGCCGCGCCAACTGTTCGGCCGGCTGAATCTCCCCCTCTCCACTGCGCTCCGGCGGCATGACCAGGTTGCTGCTGAAGTGGCGAAACTCCACCCGCGGCTGATAGTAGAGGATGGCAAAACGCTCGTTGTTGCCCCAGGCCCCGGGGGCCACGTCCGTGACCAGATAACCCCAATCCGGCCCCAGGATGTCCAGCAGGGTTTCCAGCTGATCCAGCTGCCGGTCCACCTCCTGCAGCGCCACCAGGTCAAAGGCGCTGATCACCTGGGCCATGTAGTAGAGCGCCTCGGGCAATCGCCTTTCCTCCGCCAAAGCCCCGAATTTGCGAAGCGACCAGTTAGCCACCAGCAGGTTGCCTTCGTAGCGCCGGGGGGGAACCTGATCATTCAGCGCTGAACGGAGACGCCCGAGCCCCTCTGCACAGCGCTTCCGCACCCCTGGGCCAAGGCCGCTGAGTTCGGCCTCCGTGAATTCATGGGCGCCGAACGCGAACGGCCCGCCGCCCGCCACGATGATGTCCTTGGCAACCCGGCCGATCCCCCGGGCCACGTCGGCGAAGGCGGCGACGGGGTCGCGCCATTGCGATACCGCGCGCCCCTTGGTCGGCAGCAGCTCCAGCCGGGCGAAGGGGGCCTTGCGCCAGCCCGGCACATTCTCCAACAGCACCGGCACCACACGGGCGCGTCCGGCCTCATGCTCGCGCATGGCGGCCGGGATCTCTTCCTCCTTAACGTAGCGGGATGCCATGAAGGATTTGCTGACGAGGAGCAGAATGATGTCGGCACTGTCCAGCGCCTCCTGGATGGCGCTGTTCCATTCGCTCCCCGGAACGATGTGTCGGTCATGCCAGCGCAGAATCAGATTGCGCCGGGACAGCAGTTCCAGGTGTTGATCCAACATGTCCCGCGCCTTTTCGTCCTGGTGGGCGTAGGAATAGAAAACCTTGAGAGGACCGCGTTTCACCTTCGAGAGTTCTCCTCTGAATTCAGGCGCCCCGGGCAAGTTTGAGGAACATGAAGGTGTACTGCCCGTCATTGACGTCGATGACCAGGTCGGCGCCCCGGGCCTCGGCATAAACCACCCATGGGGGTCGGTCGCCACGGCCGCATTCGGTTTTCGGGTAGAATTCTCCGGTTTCGGCGTTGTTCCAGGAAAGCAGCATCGATTCGGCGCAGATCTCCCTTGCCTTGCGCTTGGCCAGCTCCTTGGCGGCTTCCAAATCGAGGCCGGCCTTCTCGACCCGCAGGTAGACCTCTTCCTTGGCACCCGTGTCCGTCCCGGTTCCAATCCTTACCATAACATCCCTCCCGTTCTGGAAAGCTGCAGTAGACCGGGCTCTTCACCCTCTCCCGGCGTCCCCTCCCCTCGGCTGCTCTGACGGTAGCCGGGTCTGGGTGTATCCCGGAGGACAGCGAAACCATACCGAGCGCCCATGTTGGGTGTCAAGCCGATGTTTCCTGCCGAGCGGCGTGTGGGGTCGGTTTCGGTCGCGTGCGGTTACTCCGGCTTTTTGAAGCGCCGGCGATTGCCGGAAACCGTCGAGATGAAGCAGAGGGCAGGCGGAAAATCGGGGCAAAGGAGCGGGCAGCGGTGGATGCCCCCGGACTTGGCGGGGTACCCACCGCTGTCCGGGGGCTAGATCATCTCCAGGGCGCAGGCCATGGAAACCCCGCCGCCGCCGCAGAGGGTGGCGAGCCCCAGGCTTTTTCCCCTCTTCTTCATGGCGTGCAGCAGGGTGACCATGATCCGGGAGCCAGTGGAGCCGATGGGGTGGCCCAGGCCGATGCCCGAGCCGTTGACGTTGGTGATCTCCCGGTTGAGGCCGAGTTCCCGCTCGCAGCCGAGGTACTGGGCCGCGAAGGCCTCATTGACCTCGATGAGTTCGAAATCGCCGATGGCAAGTCCGCTTCGGGCCAGCAGATCCTTCACCGCCGGCACCGGGGAGAGCCCCATCAGCGCGGGATGGCAGGCCCCCCTTCCCACCGCCTTGATCCGGGCGATGGGGGCGAGCCCCAGGGCCCTGGCCTTTTCCGCCGACATGATGACCATGGCCGAGGAGCCGTCGTTGATGCCGCTGGCATTTCCGGCGGTCACCTTGCCGGTCTTGGGGACAAAGGCCGGCGGCAGCTTCCGGAGCTGCTCCAAGGTGATGCCGGGGCGGAAATGCTCGTCCTTGTCGAAGATCAGGGGATCTTTTTTGCGCTGGGGCACCGACACCGGAACGATCTCCTCCCGGAAGGCGCCCTCCCGCGTGGCCCGCTCCGCGTTGTTGTGGCTGCGCAGGGCCACCTCGTCCATCTCCTCCCGGCTGATGCCCAGGCGCTGGGCGATGAACTCCGCCGTATGGCCCATGATGTAGGGCTTTCCCAGGAAGAGGCTGGCCGGAACCTGACTGGTGTCCACGGGCGCGTCCTCGGAAAAGGGGATGATGTGGGAGCCGCAATGCAGGGCGTGGATCATGGGGTCGACAAAGACGCCGTCCTGCAGCCGGCAGCCCCAGCGGGCGTTGGGGACGGCGTAGGGCACGCCAGACATTTGCTCCACGCCGCCGGCGAGGATCACCTCGGCCATGCCGGCCTGGATCATGGCCATCCCCGAGAGGACCGCCTCCATCCCGGAGATGCAGACCCGGTTGATGGTGACGGCGGTGATATTATCCGGAATGCCGGCCAGCAGCGCGGCCACGCGGGTCGTGTTGAGCGTGTCGTAGTGCTCCAGGCAGCAGCCGAAGCGGACGTCGTCGATGATGCCCGGGTCGATCCCGGCCCGGCTGACGGCCCCCTGCATGACGATGCTCGCAAGGGTCGCGCCGTTCAGGTCTTTCAGCGATCCGCCGAAGGCGCCGATGGCCGTCCGGCAGGCGGAAACGATAACCACCTCTTTCATGATGCCCTCCTTGATCATTTTGCAGGGCCGCAGGTGGCGGCCCGACCCCTACTTCCCTCCGAAGGCGTCCTCGGGGATTTCCACCACCGTGCCGTCGTCTGCCAGGATGGCGCTGATTTTTCCCAGGGTGACCGGGATGAAGTTGTTGATAAAGAAGCGGGCGCTCATGATCTGCCCTTGATAGAAGGCGGCGTCCTTTTTCTTGGCCCCCTCGGCCAGCTTCCGGCCGGCGATATTCGCCCGCCACAGGAGCATCCAGGCCATGACCGCATCGCCGGTGACCTCCATGAAGGGGTAGGCGGCGGCATAGGCGGTCAGCATCTTCTCGGACCGGAGTGCCTGGACCATGTGCAGCGCCGCCTCTTCCAACCTGGCAATGAGGCTTTCCAGGGCGTCGGCCAGAGCTGCGACGTCGGGAACCGCCTTGGCGTCGGCGGCGGTCTTGCGCATCTCATCTAAGAGGTCCCGGAAGGACTGGCCCTGGTTGAGACCCAGCTTTCTTCCCAGCAGGTCCATGGCCTGGATGCCGTTGGTGCCCTCGTAGATGTGGGTGATCTTGCAGTCCCGCAGGAGCTGCTCCTGGGGATATTCCTTGGTGTAGCCGTAGCCGCCGAACATCTGAACCCCCAGGTTGCAGACGTCGAAGGCCCGGTCGGAGACATAGCCCTTGGTGATGGGGATCATGACATCGATGAGTCCCTGCCAGCGGGCCTTATCGGCCGCGTTGGCGCTGATCCGGATCATGTCCTCGCAGTAGCCGGTGTAGTAGACGATGCTCCGCATGCCCTCGGTGATGGACTTCATCGTCAGGAGCATGCGGCGGACGTCCGGGTGCTGGATGAGGGGCACCGGCGGGGCGTCCTTGCCCGCAGCCGTCAGGTGCCTGCCCTGAACCCGTTCCCGGGCGTAGTTGAGAGCGTTCATGAAGGAGGCGGAGGCGCATCCCAGGGACTGCATCCCCACGTCCAGGCGGGCCTCGTTCATCATGACGAACATGGCCCGCATGCCCTTGTTGATCTCGCCCAGGAGGGTTCCCCGGCACTGCCCCTTGCCGCCCAGGGTCAGGGAGCAGGTGGCGCTGCCGTGGATGCCCATCTTGTGTTCGATGCCAGTGCAGACCACGTCGTTGAACTCGCCGAGGCTGCCGTCGTCGTTGACCCAGATCTTGGGCACCAGAAAGAGGGAAATGCCCGATGTGCCCGCCGGGGCGCCCTCGATGCGGGCCAGGACGGGGTGAATGATGTTCTCCGCCAGATCGTTCTCGCCGCTGGAGATGAAGATTTTGCTGCCGGTGATGGAATAGGTGCCGTCCTCGTTCTGGACGGCCGTGGTGGTGAGGGCGCCGACATCGGAGCCCGCCTGGGGCTCGGTGAGGAGCATCGTGCCGCCCCACGCGCCGCCATACATCTTTTTGAGGAAGAGCTTCTTCTGCTTTTCGGTGCCGAAGGTCTCCACCAGTTTCCCGGCCCCGTGGTTGAGGATGTAGTTCAGGGTGCAGGGGAAGTTGGCGCCGTTGAAGTAGTTCTTCGCGGCCAGGGCCACCGTGGCGGGCATGCCCTGCCCGCCCCATTCGGGGGCGTCGCACATGGCGATCCAGCCGCCTTCGGTGAAGAGCCGGTGAATCTTGTGAAAGGCCTCCGGGACCCGGACCTGGCCCTTATCGAAGGTGCAGCCCTCCTCGTCCCCGATCTTCAGGGCCGGGAGCATCTCCTTGACGGCCAGGTTCTTGGCCTCGGAGACGATGAGGTCCACCGTCTTGCGGTTGAACTCCTCGAATTTTTCGTGTTCCGAGAGCTTTTCAACCTCCAGTTGTTCGTGAAGGATAAAATCCACATCTCTTCTGTCCATAATCACTTGTGCCATGGGGTTCTCCGTTTATGAAAGGGGTTTTCGATTATCGATAGACTTGGCGCATCAGCTTCTTGTCCAGCTTGCCGACACTCGTCTTGGCGATCTCCTCCGCGAACTCGTATCGGTCGGGGACGCCGTATTTGGGCAGCTTCCCGTCCTGGGCCGCCTGCTTCATGTGCCGCTTGAGGTCCTCGGCGGTAACCTTGCCGTTGAATTCGGGCTTCAGCACCACGATCATCATCGGCCGCTCGCCCCATTTCTCGTCGGGCACCCCGATGGCCGCCGATTCCAGCACTGCCTCATGCTGGCTCAACAGGTTTTCCAGATCCAGGGAGGAGACCCACTCGCCGCCGCTTTTGATCACGTCCTTGACGCGGTCGGTGATCTGGAGATACCCGTCCTCGTTGATGTGGCCCACGTCACCGCTGTGGAGCCATCCGTTCTGCCAAAGCTCCTTGGAACGATCCGGGGCCTTGAAATAGCTTTTGGTGAGCCATGGGGCACGAAAGACCACCTCTCCCGTGGACATGCCGTCATGGGGCAGCGGCTTGTCGTCGGCGTCCACCACCTCGAACTCCACCAGGGGAACGGGAAGACCGGTTTTGATGACGACCTCCATCAGGCTGTCCTCATCCCAGTCCGCCATATTGCGTTTCGGCACGGAGAGGCTGATGATCGGGCAGGTTTCCGACATGCCGTATCCCGTATAGACGGTGATGCCCATGCTCTTGGCCAGCTTGGCCTGGCCCTTGGGCAGCTTCGCGCCGCCGATGATCACCTTCCACTGAGACAGATCGTATTGTTTCGCTTTGGGACTCGTGAGGATCATCTGGAGAATGGTTGGCACGCAGTGGGAGAAGGTGACCTTTTCGGTCACGATCAGCTTCAGGAGCATTTCGGGCTCGTATTTTCCCGGATAGACCTGTTTGACACCTAAAAGGGTGGCAATGTAGGGCAGACCCCAGGCATGGACATGGAACATCGGGGTGATGGGCATGTAAACGTCGTCGGAGCGGAAGCGACCGATGAAGTCGTAGGCACCCAGGGCGAGCGCCACGGCGAAGGTGTGGAGCACCAGCTGGCGGTGGGTGAAGTGGACACCCTTGGGGTCGCCCGTGGTGCCGGTGGTGTAGAAGGTCGTGGCCTTGGTGTTCTCGTCCAGATCGGGAAAGTCATATGTCGGCGCGGCGCCGGAGATCATCTCCTCGTAGGCGCCGTCGATGGTAAGGGCGGTCTGCGGAACCCCGCCGGTTTCGGTGATGACCACGATCTTCTGAACCGTTTCCAGTTTTTCCCGGATGGATTCCAGGATGGGCAGAAAGTCGGCGTTGATGAGGATGATCTTGGCTTCGGCATGGTTTAAGGTGTACTGGATCTGCCCTGCGGAGAGCCGCCAGTTGACCATCTGAAGCACCGCCCCCATCATGGGAACGGCGAAAAAGGCCTCGAGAAAGCGGTTGCTGTCGTAATCGAAGACCGCCACCGTGTCGCCCGCTCCGATGCCGTGCTGCGTCAGCCCGTTTGCCAGGCGATGGATGCGTTGGTTCAGGTCCCTGTAGGTGTAGCGCAGTTTGTCCCTGTAGACGATCTCCTGATCCGGCGCGTAGATCAGGGGGGTGTTGAGCAGTTTTTTGATGATCAGCGGATAGTCGTAGGGCTCTCCGGGTTGATAGATCTTTTCCGTCATGACGTTCCCCCTTCTGGTTTCGTGGCTATTTCAGGTCTCGTGTTATGGGTGCACGGCCGCTGGCCGTTTTTCGCTCGTTTCTCTCCGGGGATGGCGTTTCGGGGGACTCAGTCCAGGCCGGCCCATGCGGAGTAATCCACCAGGCCGTAGCGCTTCAATTCCTGGGTGAGGCCGCTGGCCAGGTCGCTCCCCCAGGGGGCGGGGATCTCCTTGAGCCACGTCAGGACGATCACCAGATCGTTGGACACGGAGATGTTTTTGTAGACCCTGGCTTCCGCCAGCGACGGCGCCTTCAGGCTCTCCTCAATTCGTTGGAGGAAACCCGGGTCGAGTTCGCGATCCCCGGCGCCGCCCATTCGTATTTTGATAATCTCAATCCAGGCCATCAGTCCATCCCGGCTGTCTGTTGGCAGGTTCCGGAGCATGAAGCGTGCCGGAGAATGACGGTTCCGCGAAAAGTCCGATATCTGCGCTATGCTTTATCCCTCCTCACTGCCGAAAACTTTAAGTGTTCAAATTTCCACGGGATTCTCAAGTCGCACCCTAAACCTTTTTCGGAACCGGCAACGATGATCCCCAAAGAAAACCAACGGGCGGGGCGGGGGAATGCTTTTTTCTGTACCATGGGAGAGAAAAACTGCGCTATATTCAGGTTTCGAGATCAACCGCACTATGGTGCAGCTGGAATTGCTTACGGGCGATGGTGGCGACTGCCCGGCTCCTTTGGACAGGAGAGATGGGAATGGATGAAAAAGAGTTTTTCCGGGAGGCGACCCTGAGAATCTGCGGCAGTCTGGAGATCGAAAAGGCGCTCTGGCAGAGCCTGATGTATATCCGAGAGTTCATGCCGGCCGGGCAGATGAGCTTCCACGTCTACCACCGGCAGGAGGGCATCGTCGAGACCGTCGCCCACGCGACGCCCGCGGGCGGCCAAGCCATGGCCATTCGGAGCCCGCTCTCGTCCCGGGGCCGGCAGCAGGTGGAGGCCCAGCGCTCCATCCGGGTGCGGGTCATCGACCGCCTGGGGGACGACCCGGTGACGCGCCCGGTGGCGGGGCGGCTGGGGGCCCTCGACCTCTCGGGGGTGGTCATGGACCTGGTTCTCGAACGGCAGATGCTGGGGGTGTTTTCGGTGTTCAACACCGGCAGGGAAAAATTCAACACCCACCACGTCCGGCTGCTCAGCCTGCTCAACGAGCCCTGCGCCGTGGCCCTCACCAACAGTATGCGGTACCGGGAACTGATGAACCTGCGGGATCTCCTGGCGGACGACAACCGCTACCTCCAGGACGAACTCCGGCGGCTTGCGGGAGAGGATGTGGTCGGGGCCGATTTCGGCCTGAAAGGGGTGATGGATCTGGTTCGCCAGGTGGCGCCGCTGGACAGCCCCGTCCTGCTTCTCGGCGAGACCGGGACGGGTAAGGAGGTCATCGCAGGCGCCATCCACAAGTCCTCCTCCCGCAAGGATGGCCCCTTCATCACGGTCAACTGTGGGGCCATCCCCGAAACCCTCCTGGACAGCGAACTGTTCGGCTACGAAAAAGGGGCCTTCACCGGTGCCCTGTCCCAGAAGCGGGGGCGCATCGAGCGGGCCCACGGCGGAACCCTCTTCCTCGACGAGATCGGAGAGCTGCCGGCCGAGGCCCAGGTGCGGCTCCTGCGAGTGCTCCAGGAAAAGGAGATCGACCGGATCGGGGGGAGCTTTCCGGTCAAGGTCGACATCCGGGTCATCGCGGCCACCCACCGCGATCTGGAGGAGATGATGGCGCAGAGAAAGTTCCGGCACGACCTCTATTTCCGACTGCGGGTGTTTCCCATCGTCCTTCCCCCCCTGAGGGAGCGCAAGACCGATATTCCCGCCCTCGTCCAGCATTTTATCCTGAAGAAATCCCGGGAGATGAAGCGGGCGGTGGTGCCCGCGCCCACCCCGGAGGCAATTGAGCGCCTGATGGCCTACCACTGGCCGGGCAACGTCCGGGAGCTGGAGAACGCGGTCGAGCGCTCCCTGATCCTGAACCCGGGCGACCGGCTCTTTTTCAAGGAAATCGGTTCCCGTCTGGTGCGAAAATCCCCGGGGGGCGGGCATCCGGCAACCCCAGGATCGGATGAGGTGCTGGGGCTGGACGATGTCATGGCCCGCCATATTCGGCGGGTCTTGACCCTTTGCGACGGCCGGGTGGAGGGGCAGCGGGGGGCGGCGCGCCTGCTGGGCATCAAGCCCTCCACCCTCCGCAAGCGGATGACGAAGCTGGGTGTTCCCTTTGGGCGCAGGGCCGCAGCCCAACCGAAGGGATAGGCTCCCAGCCGGCGCGATTTCAACCCATTATCTCGACTGATGACTCCGGCAGGGGGGGCTAAGGGCCCAGGGCGACGGTCAGCGCGAACGTCCCATGGCATGGATGCCGCCGGCCGCAAGCCGCTGCATCGTGGAATCCAAATCATTGAAACTCTATCTCAACTCCTTCAACATGACCCCCTTCGATGAAGTTGAAAAGGTAGCGGAGACCCTGACGGCCGATATTTCCCGAGCAGCGAAAGGCGAGGTGAAGTTGACGCTATTCGGTTTTGACGACACCGAGTCCCTCAAGGTCTGCAAGGCGAAGGGGCGCTGCATTGATCACCATGAAGTGGAATCGTTTGTGTACGATGTGGATGCTTCGCTGCTGAAGCACGGGAACGGTGGGATGAAAAAGGAGACGCTTCACTCCCGCCTTCTTCGCACCAACTGCCCGGTAACCTGCCAACCCGAATGGGCCACGGTGGAAACCACTTACTCAGACCAGAAGATTGATGAAGCCTCGCTTTTGGCCTACCTCGTCTCCTATCGAAACCACACGGGCTACAACGAGAACTGCGTGGAAACCCTTTACACGCATCTCATGGAGCGTCTGGCGCCGGATTTCTTAACCGTGGTGGGGCGGTTTACCCGCCGCGGGGGGCTGGACATCAACCCCTGTAGGGGCAGTCGGCCTGAAACCTTTCCCAACCGGCGCCTGGCGCGTCAGTAAGATTTCTTCCCCAGCCCGCCTGTTCCTGCCGGGCCCAAGCATGGGGGGGGGAGGAGTATATGCCAGGGCCCGGGCCGGTTGTCTTTCTACAGGGCCAGGAAATACTCGTGGAAGACCGGGTCGTTGGTCAGTTCGGGGTGAAAGGTGGTCATCATGCGGTTGGCGCGTTGGAGAAAGACCGGATCGCCGGCAAGCCGGGCGAGCACCCTGATGTTGTCTGCAGCGGCGGTGATCCTTGGCGCCCGGATGAAAATGGCCGGGAAGCGCTCCCGCTTCAGGGCCGGCACGGCGATTTCATGTTCGGCGCTGGCCAGCTGCCGGCCGTAAGCGTTGCGGGAGACGGAAACGGCCATGACACCAAAGGCCCCTGGCGCTCCGTCGACCGTCTCCGCCATCAGGATGCTGCCCGCGCAGATGCCCCATGTGGGCATCCCTGCCAAAACCATCTCCCGCAGCGGGGCCCGCATGCCGTAGGCTTCCAGAAATTTCGTCATCACCGTGCTTTCGCCGCCCGGCAGAAGGATGCGGTCGATGCCGGACAGGTCGCGCCGGCTTCGGACCACCCGGCAGCGGGCCCCCAACCGGGAAAAGGGCCGGATGTGGTCGCGGAAGGCTCCTTGGAGCCCCAGCAGTCCCACCACCATGGGTCAGACGCCCCGCTCGGCCATCAGGATCGGCAGGGAGTTAATCTCCAAGCCGGCCATGGCCGCTCCGAGGTTTTTGGAGATGGACACCAACCGCGCCGGGTCCTGGTAGTGGATCACCGCCTGGACGATGGCATCGGCCATGCGGGCCGGCAACTCGCTCTTGAAGATGCCGGAGCCCACGAAGATGCCGTCTGTGCCCATGGCCATCATCAGGGCGGCATCAGCCGGGGTGGCCACGCCACCGGCAGCGAAATTGACCACCGGCAGGCGGCCCAGCTCCCGCGTTTCCCGCACCAGTGCCACGGGCACGCGGCAGGCTGCCGCCTTCTCCTCCAGGGCGTCCTCGTCCATCCGTTGAAGGGCCAGAATCTCTTCATTCACCGCGCGCATGTGGCGGACCGCCTCGATGATGTTGCCGGTGCCGGCCTCGCCCTTTGTCCGGAGCATGGCAGCCCCTTCGTGGATCCGCCGGAGGGCCTCCCCCAGGTTCCGGCAGCCGCAGACAAAGGGCACGGAAAAAGCCCGCTTGTCCACGTGGCGGGATGGGTCGGCCGGGGTGAGCACCTCGCTTTCGTCAATGAAATCCACCCCGAGGGCTTCCAGGATGCGCGCCTCCATAAAATGGCCTATGCGGACCTTGGCCATTACCGGGATGGTGACGGCTTCCATGATCTTTTCCACCATCGCTGGGTCGCTCATCCGGGCCACCTGACCGTCCTTGCGGATGTCCGCCGGCACGCGCTCCAGGGCCATGACGGCGCAGGCCCCGGCGTCTTCGGCAATCTTCGCCTCTTCGGAGTTGGTCACGTCCATGATCACCCCGTTTTTGAACATCTCGGCAAACCCCTTGTTGACCTTTTCCCGGCGCATCGCCTCTCCTTTCCTATGTTTTGCCCTTGCGGCAGCGCTGTGG
This sequence comes from Desulfobacteraceae bacterium, assembly GCA_022340425.1. Classification (NCBI taxonomy): domain Bacteria; kingdom Pseudomonadati; phylum Thermodesulfobacteriota; class Desulfobacteria; order Desulfobacterales; family Desulfobacteraceae; species Desulfobacteraceae bacterium. Next base: position 12,340 of record JAJDNY010000186.1, read on the forward strand.
TAGAGAAGAATTGCGCACTTTAACTGCCCGCAATTCCACTTCGAGTTAGTACATTAATAGAATTGTACTATTACTGTCAAGGGGCAAACATCGTTCAATGTTAAAATATCATGCCATCGCTGAAGAAATCGTTCATCGGATCGAGGCCGGCGTTTACACCCCCGGTCAGAAGATCCCCTCCATGCGGGCCATGGCGGCTGAGTTCGGCTGCAACAAGCTGACGGTTCAGAAGGCCTTTGAACGGCTCAAGCAGGAGGGGTATCTGGAGAACCGGGTGGGCAGCGGCTCCTTTGTCCGGTTCCCTGAAAGGATTAGACAGCCGGGTGAAGTCTTTGACTTTCGTAGTTCATACCTGAGCGAGCGATTTTTCCCCCACGCCATCGCCAGTGAGATCTTTCGCGACCTCCTGGAAGTCGAAAAGGGTGCGGCCTTCTCTCTGCCGGATGTGGCCGGCGAGCCCTCCTTTTTGGCCGAACTGGGACGGTTTTATCACCTGCCAACCCGCCAGATGATCGTTCTCTCCGGGGCCCAGCAGGGGCTGGATCTCATCGCCAAGGTCTTTGCCACGCGCACTCCGGAGGACATTCTTTTCGAGGATCCCACCTATCCGGGCGCCATCTCACGGTTTCGGGCCCGGCGCTTCGTCCCCCTTGCAGCCGACGGACCGGACCTGGAAAAACTGGAAGCGGCCCTGGCCGCTCCCAGCCGCCTCTTCTACACCATGCCGTCCATCCACAATCCCACGGGCATAACCTACAGCTCGGAGAAAAAGAAAGCCGTCTGCCGTCTGGCCCGGGCCCATGATTTTTTCATTATCGAAGACGATTATCTTGGGGAGTTCCAGGAGGCCCCGGGGCCGCGCTTTGTCGATTTACTGCCCGAACGGACCCTTCACATCAAATCCCTTTCCCAGGCCACGGCCCCCGGCCTTCGCTTGGGCTTCATGGTGGTCCCCGGGCCGTTCTTCGACAAATTTCTCTATGAAAAATACACCTCGGACGTGGGCGCCAACGGCCTTCTCCAGAAGTTTTTCCGGGAATTTGTGCGCTGCGGCGCGTTCGATCGCCACATTGCCGATATCCGCAAACGCATGGCGGAACGCCGGCGCCGGCTGCTTGCCCTTCTCACCGGGTATCCGGCCCTCTCCCCGCCCGGCCCACAACAGGGCAACAACCTCTGGATCCGCTCCCGCAACCCCATCACCCTGGCCCAGGTGCCATGGACGCCCGGCGGGACCTTCTCATTTTCCCCGGAGTACAAGCACTGTGCCCGGATCTCGTTCATGAACATGGATGATGCGGACTTCGAGGAAGGGGTGGGCTATCTGAAATCCTGCCTGGATCGTTTGTGAGTGCGCCCTCGGTGGTGGCGGCGGGTTGTCGGTGGGCTGTGTAGGCACTTTGACGGGCACCCCGGGGAAAGACCGGGATTTAACCATTTCCACTGGCCGCTATTCATTTTCTTGTGCGGACAAGAAACGAACCAAAAGAAGCTTTTGAAAAAGAAATCTGGAAAAAAACGATGTCTTCAAGGCAGTAAAACGACGTTTGCAAGGCAAGCAGTCAAAAAACTTGCCAATGAAGCTTCAATGGTTCAAAATGTAAATTAAATCTCCTCCAAGGAACCGAATCCAACCAACGAATCCTTTTCGTTCTCAAACTGGATTTCAAGCGCGCCCGCACCATTCGAAAAAGTATTCTGACAGTAGCTGGCAATTTCTACAAAAAAGAGTATTGCCTACCGGCGGCCTGAGCCGGAGGCGGTCAAAATTGGCTTTGATACATTTTTTCCGCAAATTCAGAAAAAAAACTACATCGCGAGACCTCATCATCGGGCTGACGCTGACGATCGGCTTTGTCGTCACCCTCCTGGGAAGCGCCTATTACGCCTTTTCCACCGGGCAGCTCCAGCATAGCCTGAACGAGAGGGCAACTTATATTGCCGAGGAACTCGCCGAGGTTTTGTCTCTTCCGCTTTGGAATTTGGACTATGACACTATAGGACAGATTTCACAGGCATATCTTAAAGCCGAATATCTTGCGGGCGTCCGGGTGAAAACGGATTCTGATGATATCGTGTTTGAAAGCCTTCCACCCAAAAAGGAAAAGGTAATCGGCAGAAGTAAAGATGCAGTGCAGGGTGGGAGCTATGTGGGGTGCGTTGAACTCTGGTTTACTCTCGAGGGCATCAACCAAGCCCAAAGCAGAATGATTCGCACGATGGCCATTCTTGTTTTATCCGTTATCATCGTGGTCATTCTCGGAACAAACCTTATCATGAAATTCCTTTTGGAAAAACCGCTGGAGCGATTGATACGGGGCATCCGCGCGATCGCCGGCGGAGACTATCAAAACCCGCTTTCCCCCGTACCCCAGGACGATATCAACACCATCATCAATGAAGTCAATGTAATGGCGGGGTATATCGATGACCGCACACGGCAATTGCAGCGGGAAATCATAGAGCGAAGAAAAGCCCAGAAGGAATTAGCTGAATCCGAGGAAAAATATCGCAGTATCTTTGAAAATGCTGCGGAAGGCATTTTTCAGGCAACCCCCCAAGGTCGTTTTCTTACTGCCAGCCCCTCCCTGGCGCAGATGCTGGGATATAATTCGCCTGAAGAGCTTATCCGCACGGTGACCGATATCGAAAGCCAGCTCCACGTGGACGCCAATCGGAGAAAGGAACTGCTGCGCCTGTTCCAGGAAGAAGATAAAATCGCCAATTTCGAGTGCCGACTCTACCGTAAAGACCACAGTGTCATCTGGGCCCTGGTTCAAGCGTGCGCCCTGCGGGATCAATCCGGTCAATTGACGTGTATAGAAGGCTTTATCCAGGAGATCACGCAGCGCAAACAGGCCGAGGAGGCCCTGCAAAATGCCTATAAAGATCTAGAAAAGAGGGTGGCCGAGCGCACGGTCGAGCTCCGGGTTGCCAATGAGGAGCTCCAGAAAGCCAAAGCCCTGGCTGAGGCGGCCACCCGGGCCCGGAGCGAATTCCTGGCCAATATGAGCCATGACATCCGCACCCCGATGAATGGGGTGATTGGGGCAGCAGACCTGGCCTTGAGCGAAAAACTGCCCCCCAAGGTGGCGCATTACCTGAAAATCATCCACTCCTCGGCGTACTCCCTCCTTGGACTGGTCAATGACATTCTGGATTTCTCCAAGATCGAGGCCGGTAAACTCGATCTGGAAATCCGCCCCTTCCGTTTGGACGAAGTCCTCTACAGGGTAACCGATACCTTCAGCCACAAGGCCGCCGAAAAGGGAATCGAACTGCTGGTCGATGTCGACCCTCAAATTCCCCAGGCACTGATCGGCGATTCCTTGCGGCTCCAGCAAATCCTCACCAATCTGCTCAGCAACGCGACCAAATTCACCAACCGCGGAGGGGTCGTCATCCAGGGGGTCAAGGCGCCGCTGATGCCGCCTGACCCGGCAGCACCCGACCGGATCAAGCTTGAATTTTTCGTCAAGGATACCGGCATCGGCATGGCGCCCGAATTTATCGAAAGGCTGTTTAAACCTTTCAGCCAGGCGGATGCATCGACGACGCGGAAGTTCGGCGGCACCGGACTGGGCCTGAGCATCTGCAAACAGCTGGTCGAGATGATGGACGGAACGATCCGGGTTGAAAGCCAAAAAGGGTCGGGCAGCACCTTCTCTTTCACCGTGCCCCTCCGGCGGCAACCGGCAGAGCACGTCCCCAAGATGGTGCTGCCGACCGATATCCAAGACGTGCACGTCCTGGTGGTTGACGCCTCGGCAGATAGCCGCAACATCATGGAAAAGTTGCTGACCTCCTACGGGTTTTGGGTCGAGTCGGTCGTTTCAGCCCAAAATGCTCTGGGGCGCCTCAAGGAAGTGCAGCATCTCCAAAAAATGTTCGATCTGGTCATGATGGATGGCGAATTGCCCGACTTGGATGGCATCGAAACCTCACGAAGAATCCGTCAGGAGTTGAAACTGTCGCTGCCGATCATCCTGATGACCGCTTTCGGCAAGGAATCTGAGAAGGCGGATGCCGAGAAAACCGGAATCAATGCCTTTCTCATCAAGCCGATATATCCGTCCACGCTGTTTGATGCCGTAATGGATGCTTTTGGCAAAGAGGTGCAGGAACGGGTGACGGCGGAAAAGCCGATTACCACCGAGGCGTCGATATACAAAAACCGCCTCAAAGGATCCCGGATTCTGGTGGCCGAAGACAATCCCACCAACCAGGAAATCGCGGTGGCAATCCTGGAAAAAGCGGGAATCGCAGTCGAGGTTGCGGCTACGGGTAAGCAGGCTTGGGAGATGGCCGGCAGCGGTTGCTTCGATGCCGT